>JBOGLX010000100.1:0-47570 GCA_050745765.1 Occallatibacter sp.
TAACCATTGCCGAATTAGTTGTGCGTCGGCGTCGTCAAGCTGCAAACGAGAGACGGGAGCAGGCATGGACAAAAGATAACGCCGCTCGTTCTTAGTTGTCCATCTATTTGTTGGACACTACACTAGGAAACCGTCCTTCTCAACAAGCGTTCCGTCTCCAACAAGCTGTTTACGCTGCGCCAGGATGTAGGGGTAGCTCTCGGCCGAAGGGCGCTCCTCCAGCACGGCAGTAGACCCTTTGAGCACAACGAATCCGTTGGCTGTGCGCTGACCTTGCGCCTTGGCGCCTTTGATCTCGCAAAGAAGCATCCCGCCAGCCTGACCCCTCCGTGCAGCGCGGACGATCGGCGAAAGGATGTCCGAACCGAGGACCGGCAGTAGCTGGCGAATTCGCTCCAGAAAAGCCTCCATATCTTCACGATCCGACTCTGGCAGCCTCGATCCCCCCGCCTGGTTCTGGTCAAGGGTGAATCTATTGACCTTGGCGGCCTCGTCGAGGAGCCGAGACTCCAGGTATCTGATGTGAGCCTTAGTCAGGTTCTCGTCCTTGCTGACGAACACGATGACAGAAACCCAGAATTCCTTCACCTTGTGCTGTTTGAGGCGCTCTCGAATGACCTCAGCTTCGCCGATGTAGGCGAGCGGAGCGTTGGTCTTAGGATCCCCGCCGGCGAGGATGTAAACCCCAGGCTTGTCGAGCTCCTCGCGCGAAAGAAGCTGTTCAAGTTCCGTTCGCGGGGCCGCCACTGCCTTACCGCTCCAGTTAGATATCTCAGCGGTGCGTAGACTTTTTGCATCTCCGTGCGGTAGAAATAGTTTGATAGTTGCTGAGGGCATTCGAGCCTCGCGTACGCCGCTACAGCCTTGGCGATTATTTCGAAGCTATTTTACAGGAACGTCGGGCACTAGGGCGCGACGCCCATGGATGCGCCTCAGAACTTGATCGCCACGCCCTGCTCGCAAATGTCTCCCAGCACCGAAAGCAGATTCGTAACCCCCAGCATTTCCCGGATTTGCTTGCCCAGGTTGATCAACTCGAACTTGCATCCCGCCGTCTTGGCCGAGCAGTAGAGCCGCACCAGCGTGCCCAGCCCCATGCTGTCCACACGATTCAGCTCAGTCAGGTCCAGCACGATCCGCTTGTACTGGGGGATCAGCGGCGACACCTTGGCGACGAGAAAATGCGTTACGCCCGCCACCAGCCGTCCGCTGCAGTGCACAACGGCCATTTCGCCCTTGCGCTCCACCAGCAGAGTCAGAGAATCCGGGGTCTTTTCCTGCGCCATTGGAAAGCTTCCTCTCCGGCAATAGAGATGGACAACAATTAGTCCTGAATCGATGCTGGCCCGATTCTCTCACACCGTCTCTCCTGCTCAAGCCGCTATTTAAACAGCGCCAGGTCGATCCCGTCTCCCATCGCCTTATAGCCCGCGTCGTTGGGATGCAGATGGTCGCCCGAGTCGTACAGCGGGTTGTACCGGTTCGGATCCTGCGGGTCGCGCGTGATTTTGTCGAAGTCGATCACGCCGTCGAACGTATGGCTCTGCCGGATCCACTCGTTCACCGCCTCGCGCACCTGCTCGCCCTTCGCCGAGTAGTAGTTCGCGCCGCCATACGGCGTCAGCGTCGCGCCGTAGATCTTCATCCCATGCTCGTGCGCCGCATCGGCAATCTCCTTCAACCCCGCTTCCAGATCTTGCGCCGTCACGTTGTCCTCCGGCGCTGTCAGCCGCTTCAACCGTCCGATGTCGTTGATGCTTTCAAGCACGATCACATACTTTGCCCCGTCCTGCGCCAGCACATCGCGGTCGATCCGCGCCACCGCGCTCGGGCCCGCCACGTCGTTCAGCACGCGGTTGCCGCCAATCCCCTCATTCAGCACACCCACATGCTCCATGCCGTGCTCCGCCTGCAAACGGCTGGCCAGCACGTCCGGCCATCGGTCGTTCCCATTGCGCGTCGAGTGCGCCCCGTCCGTAATCGAGTCTCCCAGCGCCACAATCGAGAACCCGTCACCCGCATTCTCCACGTCGATCCCGTCGAAGAAGTACCACGACGCCAGCGTCTTCGGATCGGTCAGCGTCTCGGCGCCCGCCTCGTCCCCATCCACCATGTAGTTATCCTGATCCGCGAAGGAATGGTAGGTCTCCGCGCGCATCACCTGCGCCGGCAGATAGAAGCTAACGGCTACGTCCGAGAGCGCCGGCGCATCGAGCGATACCGGGTCCGAATACACCGCCGACCCAGGCGGAATGCTTACGCTTGCCGAGCCGTCAAAGGTCAGCGCCCGGTCCGTCCCCGCTTTGATGGCCCCGCCGCCGGCGCTCAGCGCCACGTGTGCATCGGCGATCGCCAGTTGATCTAGCCCAAACTCATTCGTGAACCGCACGCGCATCTGCTTGCCGCCCGCCGAAATGTGCGCAATCTCTCTCAGCGTCACGCCGCAGAACGGATGCACGTTGAACCCGCCCTCGGCCAGCATTGGCGACGTTGCCCACGTCCCCACCCACGCGGGATGCTTCGCCTGCGCAGTGCACGCTCCGCTCACGCCAAGTAAAAAGACAGCAATCACAACAAGACTCATCCAGCGCTTCATTTCGAACCTCCGCATCGACTCAAGTTTCCCTCCGGTTTTCGTGCCCCCCGAAGTCTACCACGCCGTCATCGCACGGCCCGATGCTCAAGGCACTCGCAGATAAAGGGTACGGCACTCCGGCGAAGGGTACGGGCTTCAGCCCGTACATAAAGCAGAACAAAAAAAGCAGGCGGGCTTTACAAGCCGTGGAAAAACTCGTGGCTTTGAAAGGGCACGACTTCAGTCGTGCCACAAGTGCCACAAAATCATCGCGGCTTTAGCCCCTGGGGGGTGATTTTCGGGATTTTGCCTCAAAATCTTCATTTCCTCCGCAGCCTGTTTAGCCCCTGAGGAAATTCGACCCTGGGCGGCAAATCGTCCCTTTACAAAACTGGGTGCCCCACCCTCGCCGCGTCCTTGCTTTTTGCGGCTAGGGTGGGCCGGCGCTTCACTCTATAGCAAATGGAGAGATGCTCTAACATCGCCCCGGCGTCACTGCAATTGTGAATGCGGGACGCGCCTCCACCGGCCGCTCGCAAAAAAGCCCCGCTGAGGCGCGAGGCTCTTTCCTGCAAGCGCCGCGGCTCCTGGCTCAACGCGGCACGATCCGAACCCCCATCGCGTCCAGCTTTTGCCGCGCCCGCGAAGCTTCCGGCGTCCGCGGATACCGCTGGATCAGCAGGCGCAACTCGCGAATGCCGTCCGTGCGCCGCTTCAACTCCAGCAGCGACAGGCCCTTATACAATTCCGCGGTCGGTGCATGAGCGTTGCCGGGGAAGTTCTCGAGCATGGTGTTGAACTGGTCGGCGGCCTTCGAATACTGGTGCTGGCGGTAAGCAATCTCGCCCAGGTAGAACCCTGCGCTCCCGGCCATATCGTCGTAAGGGTAGTACTGCGCCACCTGCTGGAACTCGCTGGCCGCCATCTTGTACCGCGCCGCATTGTAGTCGCCCACGGCGGCTTGATAGGTCTGCTGGAGCGGAGGGGCTTGCGCAGCCGCCGGCAGATTCGCCGGCGCGCCGTTCGCCTGTCCATTCTGCCCGCTCATGTCCTGGCTTCCGGCTCCCGGCCCAGTTCCGGGCTCAGCTCCAGGCGCAGGTCCCGACCCAGGGACATTGTTCGGCTGTTGCGGGTTCGTGCCCGGCTGTTGCGGGTTCGCGCCCGGCTGCCCGTTGGGCATTCCATTCGGGCCCGTTCCCGGCACAGCGCCTGGCGTCAGGCCCGGCATCGTTGCCGGCGGAGTCTGGATGTTCTGCAACTGCGTCTTCATGTCCTCGACCGACTTTTGCAGCTTGGCGATCCCCGTCCGCAGCTCGTCCAGCGAATCGTTCAACGACTGAATCTGGCCCGAGGCCGTGGACTGGTTGCTATTGATCGTGTCCAGTTGCGCATCCAGCTTCTTCTGCATGGCGGTCACGGCTTGGTTCATCTGCGTGGCCTGGTCCGCGGTCTGCTGCGCCAGATTCTGCATCACTCCGAAGTGTGAGTCCAGCGTCGATTGCAGCCGCTGCACCATGTCCAGCAGTTGCTGCACCTGCGTCTGCAGTTGCACGATCTCTTTCGAGACCGCATGTGCCGGCGTGGGCGCGCAGGCAAGAACGGCGGCAAAAATTGCCGCCGCGGCGAAAGGTTTGCGCATTGTGCGTGCCATCTGCATTCTTTCCTCATGATAACAAGAAGGGACTAGGGAATAGGGACTAGGGACTAAGGGACTAACCATCCCCAGGACACCGAGTGCCCCATCCATTTCGCGTCTTTTTGCGAAATGGGTGGGATTGACTCAAAGCCCGATGCCCCACCCTCGCCGCCCTTTTGATTTTGCGGCCAGGGTGGGATTCACCAGAATCTCCGAAACTAGTCCCTACGTCCCTAGTCCCTACGTCCCTGGTCCCTGGCTTTCACTGCCCCTGATCCAGCGTAAATCCCGCCCGCCGGTTCAACTGCCAGCACTGTTCCGTTGACTCCGTGCAGAACGGCTTTTCCTTCCCGTAGCTGATCACGCGCATCCGGTCGGCCGCCACGCCCATGTTCACCAGGGCGCTCTTGGTCGAGTCCGCGCGCCGCTGACCCAGCGCCAGGTTGTACTCATCCGATCCGCGCTCGTCGCAATAACCGCCGATGACGAACTTGACATTCGGATGTCCGTTCAGATAGTTGGCATCGTTCTGCAGCGTCGCCTGCGCATCCGGCCGGATGTCCGCCGTGTCGTAATCGAAGAAGATGTCCTGCACGTGAGCCTTGAACTCCTGCTCGGCAGTCATCCCGTTGTTGGCCACGCCAATTGCCGGCGGCGCATTCACGGTAACCGTCGCGGTCGCGTTCGCCGTTCCACCGTCGCCAGTGGCCGTCAGGTTATAGGTCGTTGTCACGCTCGGAGTCACAGTCTTGACGCCGGACGTCGGAACGCTGCCGATGCCGTTGTCGATAGAAACGCTGGTGGCGTCCATAGTGCGCCAGCTCAGCGTAACCTGGTCTCCGGCCGAAATCACCGTGGGCGTGGCCGTCAGTTCAGCGGTCGGCGCCGGAGTAGTTGCGGGCGGCGGCGGCGGCGCGGTCTGCGTCAGTTGCTTCTTTTTGCAACCCGCAACGGTAAACAAGGCAACGGCAAGCACTACAGGAAACAGAGTGCGAATTCGACGATTCAATGAATTTCTCCTTCCCGGATTCAAATGGGTCTTCCGAACGATCAGGCCTCTACTGTAGGCTGTCGCCGCTCCGGCTCCAAAATCGTACGTACAGCCGCAAGCGCAAGGCTTCAACCCACGATGTGAACGCTTTGGTTCCGGCCTGAAATCCTTTCGGAAAACGTGATTGTCAATCGCCGACGGGAAAATTCTTGAGCGTTCCCTAATTGCCCGGCCGGCGGCCCAAAACTGCAAACAATCAAAATGTCCTTGCCCATCCCTTTCGCGTCTTTTGCGAAAAAGGCGGCAGGAGCCCAAAATCCCAGGTGTTAGTCCCGGTCATTCACGCCTGATCCCTGACCCCTGAAACCTGTCCTACTTCCAACTCCAGTCCGGCTCCATGTCATCCCCCGTGTGCGTCAACTGCTGCTGATCCGTTCCGTCGGCCAGCATCGACCAGATATCCGTCCGATGCCCCACGGCCCGCTGGAACACAATGTGCCGCCCGTCCGGCGACCACGTCGGATAGTCGTTGTTCCCCGACTCGTGCGTCAGTTGCCTCCATGCCATGGTCGCAATGTCGAACACATAAATGTCCTGCCCGCCCGGCGCGCCGGGGCCGTATTTCCGGTTCCAACTGAAGGTGAGCAGGTCCCCGTTCGGCGACCAGGAGGGCGACACGGCGTACCCGCCGTCGGTAATGTACTGGATGGACGTCCCGTCCGAATTCATGATGTAAATCTGCGGCTCGCCCGTTCGCCCGCTCACAAATGCAATCTGCGCGTTGGTCTTGGGGTTCCAGCAGGGCTGCACGTTGGGCCCGGGAAGGGAAGTGATGCGATGCAAGTTGCCGCCGTCCCTGCCTGCCGCCCATATCTCCGCAATCCCCGTCCGCGCTGAAGAAAATACAATCTGGTTGCCGTCCGAGCTCCACGATGGGTCAAGATTGCTGCCCCCCGCCGTGCCACCGGAGAAGGGCACCATCCGTCCCAGTTCCAGGCTGAACATCCGAATAGACCAGCCGTAGTTGCCCAGCGACTCGAACGCAACTCGTGAGTTATCCGGTGAGATGCGCGGATAGAGAGAAATGCTGCCTAAATGTGTAATTGGATGCTGATTTTCTCCGTCGTAATCCATCGCCCAGATCTCTTTGGACCCCGTCCGGCTGCTCACATAGTAGATTTTGGTCTCCGCAATCCCCGGAATCCCGCCCAGTTGCAGGATAATGGCGTCCGCGAACTCGTGCGCAATCGTCCGTGCTTCCTGCTGGTTGGCTGCCTCGTTGTATTGCTTCCCCAGCTCCTGCGCCGTCGGCCCCGATCCCGCCGTCGAGTCCAGCCACCCGTACACCTGCAGTTGGCCGTTGGTTACCGAAAGCGCCCCAAACGCCACTGAGGTGGCGTTGGCCGGCGCCGCCGCCCATTGCGACAGGTTGATCTCCTGCGGCGACCCCGGCATGGCCTGCGGCGCCATGCTCTTCGACACCATGTCGAAGATTCCCGCATTCGACAGGTCGTGATAGAGCGTGGTATCGAAGACCGCCTTCAGAACCGGCGTCTGCGCGTCGCTACCCACCGGCTTGAAGTCCGCCGCCGCCAGCCGGATCGCCTGCTGGCCGTGCTTGATGCCTGTTTCGAGCGCCCAGTTCTGCGCCAAAAGCAGTGAGGTTGACAGGCTGACGGTGGCAGCGGCAAAAAGCGGCAGAATCCGAAAAAATGCCTTCATGCGGTGTGCATTCCTTCCCTTCTCGTTGAAGAACGCATCGCCGAGCTCACGCTTTACAGGCTGCGGAAAAACTCGGCGCGCTTGAGGTTCTGTAACAGGGCACGACTTCAGTCGTGCCGCAAATGCAACAAAATAAACGTGGGCTTTAGCCCCTGCGGGAAGCTTCGAGATCGCATTCATCGTTTCCTCTCCGTTCTTCCGCAGTCCTTTAGCCCCTGGGAGAACTGACACCTCCCTCCAATCGTCCAGCCCAAAACAATTCAATACTGACAGTAATAAGTAACCGGCAGCGTGGACTGATTAAAGCCCCCAGGCAGCGGCGGAAAGCTCTGCACCCGCTCGACAGCCTGCAAACACGAGTTGTCCAGCGTCCCGCTTCCGCTTGACTGTGAAATCCGCTCGCCCGTAATGCTCCCGTCCCGGTTGATCGTAAAAGACAGATAAACCCGCGATCCCTTCGGCGTGCCCGGGTTCACCTCAGACCTGTACCAGTTCTGCGACATGATGTTGTTAATAGCGGTTACGTACCCCGGATACTGAGCCCCGAAATCCCCGCTGCTATCGATTGTTGTCGGTCCATTCGCCCCCTGCTCCGGCATAGACCGCGGCATGTTCGTTCCCGCCTGCTCGCCATAGCGCGCCGTGTCCTGCCGCTTCGGCGGCGGTTGGTGCGGCTGCGTCTTGGTTTGCGTCACCTTGTGTGGCTTTACCCTCTTGCCCAGAATCGGAATGGCATTCAGGTCCACAGTATGCGTAGTCTTGGGAGCCAGCAATGCCGGAGCCTGGCTCGGCGTCTCTGTCGCCAGCACGTTCTGGTTCTGCTCCTGGTTGTTGGGCAGCGGCAGCGCGCTTTGAATCTCCACCTGCATGATCCCGCCCGGTCCCGCGCTCCCAAAGAGTTTCGGCCGGAACAGCCCCCCGAGCACGATGTAGAGCACCACCGCCGCTACCAGCGCCCCGTGCAGCGCCAACGAGCCCATCGCCGGGGCCACCACCCCCTCCGGCGCCAGTTCGCGCTCCAGCCGTTCATCGCCTCCGATCAATCCCGCCATCGCTTCAACCCGCAACGCTTACAGCCAGGGCCAAATGCCGCCTCTACCACCGCCGCTCCGTGCCCCATCCATTTCGCGCCCTTTGCGAAATGGGTGGGATGAACCACTCTTCCAGGTGCTAGTCCCTAGTCCCTACGTCCCTAGTCCCTTCATTCGTGGGTGCCCCATCCTTGGCACGTCTTTGTTTTTGTGCCAAGGGTGGGATGAACCAACGCCCAATCCCTGACCCCTGAAACCTGACCCCTGAAAACCTGTCTCACTTCTCGTCCAGCGGCTGCGTAATAATCGACACATTCGTAATCCCCGCCTGTTTCACCGCGTCCATCAGCTGGCAGAACGCTCCGAAAGGTACGGTCGTATCTGCGCGCAAATAAACTACCTGCTTCGCCGGATCCTCGCCTGGCTGCAACAGGTCCGTCCCCAGATCGTGAATGTTCACCGGCTTGTCGTTCAGATAGACGTTCTGCTTGGCGTCGATCGTCACCACTTCGCGCTGCTGGGTGATCTCGTGTACCGTCCGCGTCTTGGGCACATTCACCTGGATCCCCGACTGCAGCACCGGCTCGGTAATCATGAAGATCACCAGCAGCACCAGCACCACATCCACAAGCGGCGTAATGTTGATCTCCGCCAGAGAAGTCTGCGTACCGCCGCTGCTAGTCGTGAATGCCACAATCCCCCTTCCGCCGCAGCCAGTGCCGTGCCCTCGTGGTTTCCTAATCGAGCCCACGAATTTGGGTGCCCCAGGTCCCCGCTTTGGGACCTGGGAAGTAACGAATCTACTCGGACGCGGTACTAATCCCCGGAGCCCCGCTGCTGCCTGGGATTTGAAATCGTAGAGCGTCAAATCAGCGTCTCGACGCCACACCCTCACTTATAAAGCCCGCGCTCCACCTCTCGCGGCGCCTCGGCGGCCGAGCCCCGCTGCTGCGCCTGCGCCGAGCGCGCCGGAACCTCTTCGAGCGAGTTCAGCAGCTCCCGGCAAAAGTCGTCCACCGCCGAGGCAAACACCTTCACCCGCGCCGCAAACTGGTTATAAGCCACCAGCGCCGGCACGGCCACAAACAAGCCCGCGGCTGTGGTAATCAGCGCCGCGGCGATTCCCGGCGCCACCGCCCGCAGCGTGGCCACGCCCGCCTCGCCCAGCCCGTGGAACGCCTGCACGATCCCCATCACCGTCCCGAACAGCCCCACAAACGGGCTCGCCGAAGCGATCGTCGCCAGCCACGTCATGCGCCGCTCCAGTTGCGTCACCGCCTCGCTGGACGCCGTGCGCGCCGTGCGCTCCATGGCTATCAGGTTCCGCGGCGGGCCCGATCCGCCCGTCTGCCGCTTGTAAGTCTCGTACATGTCCTCGAAGACCTGCGCCAGCGGGCTGCCACCATACTCGCTCGTCGCCGCCGCAATGTCTTTCAGGCTGTTCGACCTCCGGAACGCCCGGATAAACTTCCGGCTCTCGTTCGTCGCCCGGCGGAATGTCCCCATCTTGCCCAGGATCACCGTCCACGAGTAAAGGCTCGCCAGTGCCAGCAGCACCAGCACGGCGATCGCCACCGGCCCGATGTCGCGAAACATGCCGAACAGCGCGCCGAAGCCCATTCCCCCTCCCGGCGCGCCCGGAATCGCCGGAATCGCCGGCGTCCCTCCGTTGTCAGCCTGCAAAATCGTCAAAACCGCAACAGTAAAAATTGCCCTTCACCTCACCATTCACCGTATCAGAAGCTCCGTCCGCTCCCCAAGTGACCGTTAAGATGCCCCGGATAGAAAAAATCCCCGTAGACATAAGATGCACGGAACAGGTTGGAGGCCCGTTTTGGAGGCCCGTTATAGTCGTTAGAGGCCCGCTATAGTCACCTCGCCCTGTGCACTGGTCCTGTGCCCCATCCATTCGGCGCATTTTGCCGAATGGGTGGGATAGCCCCCAAGCCCAGGTGTTTCGATAGTCACCTCGCCCTGTGCACTGGTCCTGTGCCCCATCCATTCGGCGCATTTTGCCGAATGGGTGGGATAGCCCCAAGCCCAGGTGCTTCGATAGTCACCTCGCGCAGGCCATTCGCATGAACTTATGCTGCCGGCAAAGACGGCGCCCTTGGCGCGCGCCGTAGGCGCAATGTTTTTTAGCCCAGCGCTTCAGCGCTGGGAATGGATGCCAAAAATCTTCCTCGGAGCCCCGTCGGGGCGGCGCGGGACGCTTGAAAACACCCGCTAACCCCGTTCATGCAATTGCCCTGTCACCACCCGCCCGGCCCCGCACTCCCCCGTTCATGCTATGCTGCGCTCGGATTCTCCACCATCGCGAGATCCGGCCCAAGCAACGGACACCGCCATGCTCGTCGAACTGCGCGCTGAAAATTACGCCGTCATCGATCACGCCATCGCCGTCTTCGGCCCCGGTCTTAACCTCCTCACCGGCGAGACCGGCGCCGGCAAATCCATCCTCGTCGACGCGCTCGCCCTGCTGATGGGCGGCAAATCCTCCGCCGATCTGGTCCGCCATGGGGCCGACAAAGCCGTCGTCTCCTGCGTCTTCGAGTCCGCTCCCGGCGCCGAGCGAATCCTCGAAGAAAACGGCATCGACTCCGCCGGCGCCGAGATCATTCTCCGCCGCGAGATCGCCTCCTCCGGCAAGGGCCGCGTCTTCGTCAACAACCAGCCCGCCACCGTCTCCGTCCTCCGCCAGCTTGCCCCGGAGCTCGCCCTCGTCCACGCCCAGACCGAGACTCTTTTGAGCTTCGACCAGTCCCAGCAGCGCATCCTCCTCGACCGTTTCGCCGGCATCTCCACGGACGCCGTCGCCGAGGCCCACGCTCGCTTCCGCACCGCCCGCGAGCGCCTCGAAGAACTCCTCCACGGCGAGCAGGAACGCCTGCGCATGGTCGATCTCTTCGCTTACCAGCGCAATGAGATTGACGCGGCGCACCTCGAGGCCGGCGAAGACGAAGCCCTCGAAACCGAGAAGCGCGTCCTCGCCAACGCCGAAAAGCTCTACGCCGCCGCCCTCGGCGCATTCGACCAGTTGTATGAAGGCGGATCGAGCGCCGAGGCCGCTCTGCGCGCCGCCCTCCGCAACGTCGAGGAGTTGGCCCGCTACGACCCCCGCTTTGCCGAATCCGCGCAGCAGTTAGCCGCCGCCCGCGCCACCATCTCGGACATCGCCGCCAGCCTCCGCGATTACTCCGCACGCCTCGAAGCCAGCCCCGAGCGCCTCGCCGAGATTGAAGACCGCCTGGCGCAGCTTGACCGCCTCAAGCGCAAGTACGGCAAGACCGTCGCCGAGGTGATCGCCTTCGGCGAGGACGTAACTCGGAAGTTAGCCGAAGTAGAAGACCGCGACGAAATCCTGAAGGCCCTCCGCGCCGACTTATCCCAGTCTGCCGCCGCCTATCGCGCCGCCGCCGCCGCGCTAACCGCCGAGCGCCGCGCCGCCGCAACCAAGCTCGCCAGGCAAGCCGAGACGCAGATCAATTCGCTCGCCATGAAAGTCCGCTTCGACGTTTCCATCCACTCTGCCGAATCCGGCGAGGATTTTCCGGGTCGTGAAATGGTCAGAAGGGGTGCGGTCGTCAGAATGAATGCCGAAGGAACAGACGCTTTGAAAGGGCACGACTTCAGTCGCGCCGATCATGCCGAAAAAATGGGTGGGGCTTTAGCCCCTGAGGGAAGCCCTGCGGCGAGTCCAAGCTGGACCGCTCACGGTTGGGACCAGATCGAATTCCAAATCGCCACCAACGCCGGCGAGCCTCTCAAGCCCCTCACCGAAATCGCCTCCGGCGGCGAAATGTCCCGCGTAGTGTTAGCTCTTAAAGTAGCAGTTGAAGAAACATCCGCTAAATCCAAGAAAATGCCCACTCCGCGCACGTTAGTCTTCGACGAAATCGACATCGGCATAGGCGGCCGCGCCGCCGAAGCCGTCGGCCAGAAGCTCAAATCCCTCGCCCGCGGCCAGCAAGTCCTATGTGTAACTCACCTGCCGCAGATCGCCGCCTTCGCCGCTCAGCACTTAGTCGTAGAAAAGCGCGAGACCCAGGGCCGCACCAAAACCCAAATCCGCACGCTGGACGATCCCGCCCGCACCCAGGAAGTAGCAAGAATGCTAAGCGGCGCCACCGTCACCGAAACCAGCCTCCAGCACGCCGCCCAAATGATCGCCGCCAGCCGCTAAATCCCTTGGGGAGCCGCCCGTCGCACTGTCATTCTGAGCGATCATAGCGCGCTGAATCCGTTGCGAGCTGCCCATCGCACTGTCATCCTGAGCGACCGTAGCGCAGCGAAGGGAGTCGAAGGATCTGCGGTTGCCATTCGCATATACCAGCGTAGCTACATCTATGGCGTACTGCCGGATCCGCGGCAACCCACCATTGCCGGCAGGTCAAGCCAGTTGCACCAAGAATGCATTTCAACCGCGGCACGATTGTTAACAACCAAAAACAAGGCGATTCCCGAACCCATCGCCGTAGCGTGAGTCCCGAGAATCGCCCCCATTGCTAACTTATCTGCTCTTCAATGCTTCAATGCTTGTGCCCGTTATCGTGCCGATGCTCAGCCCGGCTCTCATTGCCATGAAAGTGCTCAACCGTTCCATGGTGACTTGACCAATCGGCCCTCGCGCCCCGGTCTGGTAAGCGGCCACGGTACCCGTGCTGCGGGTCGAAGTGGTCATCGACGTGGCCGCGGAAATTCGTCCGGCCGTGAAACCACGGGCCCGCGCCGATGAAAACGCCGCCATTGAACCACTCCGGACCATAGTAGCCATACGGCGCGCAGTTGTATGGCGCGTAATCGAAGTAGCCGTATGGGCAAACCGGCGCGACGCCGATGCTGACGCTAATCTGGGCTTGGGCTCTGGGAGCAGTCATTGCCAGAAAGAATCCGGCGGCAGCCGCCAGTGCAAGTGACTTGAATCCGCTGAATCTGCTCATCGATCCTCCTCGCTCAATCCGGTCGCTGCGCCATCGGGCCCGTGCGCCCAATGGGCGGCGTACAGGTGCACGGAGGCGGCTGCGCCGAATCGGCAAAACCTAAGGACAACGCAACGCTTGTCGCGAATTGCGGGCGCTTTCAGGCGAAGTTTCCAACGTACCTCGCCCATCACCACTCAGATGAATGTTAAGTCCGAAAGGATGCTGGAAATCGCCTGGGTTATAATACGCAATTGGCCCGCACCCGGTCGCCAAATTCCCGGCTAAATCTAGATTGCTCATTCTCTTTTGAAGTAGCTAAAAGCATCAGCCGCCGACGGCCGACGCGATCGGTGTTTCAGGACAACGCCACAATTCCGATAAGCATCCCAATTCGCTGGTAAGTCTGGGGAGCTTCGGTTTACGCGGCAACAGTTCGCCAGATAGCGATCGCGCAAACACGCTGGAGAGCATCGAGATGACTTTGAACAAAATGAAACTATGCCTTCCAATCTTCTTACTCGCCATTCCCGGACTGCTCAGCGCGCAGGTGCCCAATCCCACCACTGAGCCGCGGCAAAGTAACATGCAGCGGGTACCGTATCCCGCCACTGAGCCGCCGCAGAGTAACATGCAGCAGGTCCCGTCTCAGAGATATGGCGGCGAACCCCTTTACAAAATTCAGGTTGTAGGCCGCTACATCCCGGCGATCAATTACTTCCATCGCAGTGGCTCCACCAAGATAGGCTTTCAGGGCACAAGCCTGCTGCCGCACGCCAGGGGCTGGGCAAAAGTGGACGCGCTCAAAGGCCGCACCACAATCGACGTCAACCTTCAGGGCATCACGCCCGCCAACGGCTTCGGTCCCGAGTATTTGACTTATGTGTTGTGGGCTATCACGCCGCAAGGGCGGCCGGTCAATCTCGGCGAAGTCCTCCCCACAGGATCGAATAACAAGACCCAGATGACGGTTACTACCGACCTTCAAGCCTTCGGCCTGGTCGTGACCGCGGAACCGTATTACGCAGTCACCATGCCCAGCGACGTGGTGGTGCTGCAAAACTACGTGCTTAACGACAAGACGCAAGGAATCATCGAACCGGTAAACGCTCATTACTTCCTGCTTCCGCGCGGAGCCTACACCGAGACCGCCGGACGGCACAGCGTATTGAACCCGATCACCCGCGACGAGCGCTCGCCGCTCGAGCTCTATGAAGCCATCAACGCCGTGCGCATCGCCGAAGCCGCCGGCGCCGGCCAGTATGCCGCGGGCACAATGGCATCAGCCAAAACGGCCCTTTTGAATGCGCGTGAGATCGATGCGCACGAGCACGACCGCAAGCAGACCGTTACCTATGCGCGCGAAGCCGTCCAGGACGCCGAGGACGCCCGCATCATCACCATCCGCAAATTGAAAGCCGCCGATGAGATGGCGCTGAAGCAATCGAGCATGAATGCCGAGCAAGCGGCCCAGCAGGCTCAGCAGGAAGCCCAGCAGCAGGCCGAAGCCCGTCGGCAGGCCGAAGCCGAGGCGGACCAGGCTCGCCAGGCGCAGCAACAGGCCGAGCAGAATGCGCAGCGGGCCGAGCAAAACGCGGAACAGGCAAGAGCCGGGCAAGAGCAGTCCGCGCAGCAAACCGAACAAATGCGTGAACGCCTCAGGGAGCAGTTGAACCGGGTGCTGCAGACCCGCGAAACCGCGCGCGGGCTAATCGTGAACATGCCCGATGTGCTCTTCGCCACCAATCGCTACAACCTGAAACCGGATGCGCGCGAAAAACTGGCCAAAATCTCCGGGATACTGCTTGCCTATCCGGGGTTGCAGGTTCACGTCGAAGGTTACACTGACAGCACTGGCGCCGAAGGTTATAACCTGACGCTATCCGATGAACGCGCAAAGAGCGTCGCGGACTATCTCATTGCGCAGAGCGTCCCCTCTACCGACATCTCGGCCACAGGCTACGGCGAGAGCGATCCCATCGCCAGTAACTCCACAAGCGCGGGACGGTCCGAGAACCGGCGCGTGCAGTTAGTTGTCTCGGGAGCCGCCATCGGCTTGCAGCCGGGCCAGCCCGGCGCCGAGGCGCAGCCGCCCGAGCCGGCGAGCGAACCGTATCCGTCTCGGAATGCCGATGTCTCCCGCGTTCCGCTGCCAACCGGCGCGAACCCGCGCTAACACCGGAACCGCCGGACGCTCCTGGACCGGTTCCAGCGTCGCCGTACCCAAAGCTCCGTGCCCCATCCATGCGACTTTTTTCTGTCGCATGGGTGGGAGGCCGCGACACGTGGGTACAGCTTCTCTGGAATGGCTATAGCATTTCCATATCGGGATACAGCAACTGGGCAGCCGCTGTAGCGAGCAGCGTGTAGGGCCGCGGGTCGATCCGTTCGCGGCCCAGCCAATTATCAAATCTCCATCTCTCGTCCGAACCCGACGAAAAGGAGCGCCGTCTACTCAGGCCAGGCCGCTATGATGTTCTTGCTACTTGGCCCTGAAATCCTCGAGGACGGCGCCCTTGTCAAACCGATCCAAGCCCTTTCGCACCGGGCTGAGCCCAGCGCTCGGCGTGCTCCTGCTGCTCATCGGCCTCAACCTGCTCAATTACATCGACCGCTACATTCTTCCCGGCGAAGTCCCGCTGATCCAGCACGCCTTCCACTCCACCGACGAGCAGATAGGCGCCCTCACCACGGCGCTCTTTGTGTGCTACATGCTCACCGCGCCCCTCACCGGCTGGCTCGGCGACCGCTTCCGCCGCAAACCGCTCATCGTTGCCGGCGCCGTGCTCTGGAGCCTGGCCACTCTGGCCACTGCGTGGGTCCATAGCTACCTCACCCTTTACATCCGCCACGCCCTGGTCGGCGTCGGCGAGGCCACGTTCGGGATCTTCGCGCCGGCCGTACTCGCCGACTTCTACCCCGAGCGCGACCGCAACCGCATCCTTACCATCTTTTACCTGGCGATTCCCGTCGGTGCAGCCCTCGGCTACCTTGCCGGCGGCGAGCTCGGTTCCCGCTACGGCTGGCGCGCGCCCTTCTATCTTTGCGCCGTTCCCGGCCTCATCATCGCCGCGCTCTACGCCCTCTTCGCCGCCGAACCCGAGCGCGGCGCCTCCGACCACATTCGCGCCACGCCCGGCCGCGCCACTGTCCTCGGCCTCTTTCACAACCCCGCCTTCCTCACCGCGACCTTCGGCCTGGCCACGCTCACCTTCGCCATGGGCGGCATTTCCGCCTGGGTTCCCACATTTCTCCACCGCTTCAGCGGCCTGTCCGTCGCCAACTCCAGCCTCGCCGTCGGCGCTATCACCGTCGTCGACGGCATCGCCGGAACCGTCACCGGCGGCTGGATCGCCCAGCGCTGGCAGCGCACCAACCACCGCGCCCTTTACCTGCTCTCCTTCTGGAGCGTCGCTCTCACCCTGCCCTTCGGTGCGCTAACCTTTTTCGGTCCGCGCGCCTGGGCCATCCCCTCACTCTTCGCCGCCGAATTCTTCCTCTTCCTCAACACCGGCCCCCTCAACGCCGCCATCGTCAACTCCGTTTCCGCGCCCGTCCGCGCCACGGCCATCTCCATCAACCTCTTCTGCATTCACTTCTTCGGCGACACCTTCTCTCCGCAAATCATCGGCGCCATCTCCGACCGCACAAACCTCAGCATCGGCCTTGGCGTAACCCTGATTTTTCTTGTGTTTTCCTGCGTAATTCTGCTCGCCGGCGCCCGCTTCGCCCCGCCCCTCGAAGATCGCGCACCCCCAGCAGCGGCCTGACTCAAAGTCCCGTGCCCCATCCATTTCACAGTTTCATCGTGAAATGGGTGGGATGACAGATGACTGCAGTTGATCCAGTCCGGTTGTGCGACAGGAACAGAGTCTAAACCTCGCGCCTCCCCTCCATCGCCCGCGCCATCGTCACCTCGTCGGCATATTCGATGTCGCTGCCCGCCGGAACCCCCGTGGCAATGCGCGTAATCTTCACCGCAAACCCGCGCAGCGCCCCCGCCAGCCAGTTTGCGGTCGCCTCACCTTCGAGCGTCGGGCTGGTGGCCAGAATCACCTCATCCACCTCGCCCCGCTCCACGCGCGCCACGAGCGTTGCCGTGCGCAGCTGCTCCGGCCCCACCCCGTGCAGCGGCGAAAGCGTTCCGTGCAGCACGTGGTAAGCGCCCTGATAGCCGCCTTGAACTCCCTTCGCCCGTTCGACAGAGGCAATGCTGGTCGGCTCCTCCACCACGCACACCAGCCGCTGGTTGCGCGCCGGGCTGGCGCAGTACGCGCACGGATCCACGTCCGTCACGTTGTTGCAAATCGAGCATAGCCGCAGGCTTGCCTTCAGTTCTCGCACCGCCTCGGCCAGCGCCGCCGCATCCTCGTCGCTCCCGCGCAAAATGTGGAAAGCGAACCGCTGCGCGCTTTTGCTCCCCACCCCCGGCAGCTTTTTCAGCTCTTCAATCAGCCGCGCCATCGGCTCGGCATAACGTGACACGTTCTGCCTCCCTCAGCCGATCACTCCAGCCCCGGCAGCTTCAACCCGCCCAGCATTCCCTGCAAGCTCGACTGAATCGCCTCATCCGCCTTGCGCCCGGCCTCATTCACCGCCGCCACCACCAGGTCTTCGAGCATCTCCACATCGGCCTGCCCGCCGGTCAAGCTCATCGTCGCCGAAGGGTCGATGCGCAACTTGAGCAGTTGTTTCTTCCCGTTCATCCTCGCCGTCACCGCGCCGCCGCCGCTCGACGCCTCCACCACCGTCTCGCCCAGCTTGCGCTGAACCTCCTCCTGCATCTGGCTGGCCTGCGACAACATCTCCGAAATTTTGAGCGGGTTAATCATCGTCTTTACTCCTTCTGCGCGTCTTTCTCTAGTCCTTCCGAATTGGCTGAGGTCCAGGTTCGGCGCTATGGGCAACGCGATAATGGGTGCCCCATCCTTTTCGCGCCTTTTTGCGAAAAGGCTGGGACTGACCCAACGCCCCAGTTAGTCCCTGGTGTCCTGAGTCGTAAGTTCATTTAACAATTAACCTGTCATCCTGAGCGCAGTTTGCCGCGTTTTTTGAGGCAAACGGAGTCGAAGGATCTGCGGTTGTTCTTCAACGAATTAACGACTTCAGGGCGCTGGTCCCTAGTCCCTACCTCCTTAGTCCCTGGTCCCTGGTCCCTACGTCCCTAGTCCCTACGTCCTTAGTCCCTACGTCCTTAGTCCCTACGTCCCTAGTCCCTAGTCCCTACTTTTGATGAAGATCGACCACGCTTCGCACCTCGGCCTTAAAGATCTCCTGCGCCTTCTTCACCAGCGGATGCGCCATCGCCGTTTCCTGCAAGCTCCCCGCCGGCGTCACGGCCACGGCAACCGCCGCCACCGGCGCCGTTCCATCCCCAGGAACCACCAGCAACCGCGACGGCGCGCCCAGCCGCTGCAACTCCTGTCGCACAATCTTCTCCGCCGCCGCATTCACCGTCAGCGCAATCATCTTCTTGCCCAGCCCGGCCACCTCGACGCGCAGTCCCGAGCCTTCCACGCTCCACTGAGCCCCGCCCAGCAACTGCGCCGCCGACTCGTGCCCAGCCGCCGCCAGCGCCGCAACCGCGGCCTGCCGCAGCGCCTCCGCATCCGGCGCGGCCCCAGGCTGCCCGGCCACAGGCTCATGAACCGCTTCCGGAGCCTTGGCCAGCGCGCCCTCGGTCATTGTTGCCGCAAACCCGGTCGCCGGAGCCGCCGCGGCAGCAGGGAAGGGCGCAGCCGGCCGCGCTGTCTCGCTGCCCATCGTCGTTACCGGCGCCGCACGCTCCATCTCCGCGACCGCTGCCGTGCTCTGCTTCACGCCCTGATTTATGCTCGGACCCGCGTTCCATCCCCCGCCCAATCCGGAACTCGATCCAAACGGCGAAATCGAAGCCGCCGCCGGCGCAGCAGCCGCCGAAGCCGCAGCTGCCGGCCGCGCCGCACTCGCTGAAGCCCGCGGCGCATTCTGCCCAACCGCCCCGCGCACTCCAACTCCGCTGGCCACGCCGCTCAGCAACTCCTCAATCGGCAACAGCCGTTGCGCATGAATCAGCTTCAGCAGCCCTAGCTCCAAATGAAATCTCTGCTCCTGCCGGTAATTCAAATCGTCAAACGTCCGCAGCACGATCTGCAGATTCCGCGTCAGCTCCTCTTCACTGAACAGCAGCGCCGTCCGCGCCGCCCTTGCCCGCTCGTCCGCCGAAATCTGCAACAGCTCCGTCTGCTCCCCGTCCAGCTTGGCCATCAGCGCATTGCGCAGGTAGCGCACCATCTGCCGCGCCAACGACGACGGGCTATGTCCCGCGTTCACCAGCACGTTCAACTGCACCATCAGCTCCGCGCTTTGTCCCGCCGCCACGGCTTCAAGCAGCCGCTCCAACACCGCATTCGGCACGCTCCCCATCAGCTCGCGAATCTCGGCCGCCGAAAGCGCCGCCCGTCCCGCCTGCACCGGAGCCGAAGCAATCGCCTGATCCATAATCGAGAGCGCATCGCGCATCGACCCATCGCCGGCCTCGGCCAAGAGAGCGAGCGCGGCGTCCTCTGCCTCCACCTGCTCCTCGCCGGCAATCGTCTTCAACTGCGCCAGAATGTCGTCGAACTTCACCGCATGAAAGCTGAAGTGCTGGCACCGCGACCGGATCGTCTGCGGAATGTTCTCCGGCTCCGTCGTCGCCATCATATAGATCACGTGCGCCGGCGGTTCTTCCAGAGTCTTGAGCAGCGCATTGAACGCGGCCTCGGTAATCTGGTGCGCCTCGTCGAAAATATAAATTTTGTACCGGTCCCGCGCCGGCGAGTACCGCGCCGCGTCCCGCAACTCGCGAATCTCATCGATGCCGCGATTGGTCGCCGCGTCAATCTCGATCACGTCCACGGCATTCCCCTGCCGAATCTCCACGCAAGAGTCGCACGTCCCGCAAGGCTCCGGCGTCGGCCGCGCAGCAGACCCCACTTCCGTCCTGCAATTCACCGCCTGCGCCAGGATGCGCGCAACCGTAGTCTTCCCAATCCCGCGATGCCCCGAAAAGATGTACCCATGCGCCACGCGGTTCATCTTGAGGGCGTTCAGCAGCGTCCGCGTAACGTGCTCCTGCCCAGCCACGTCGCCAAACCGCTGCGGACGATACTTCCTGGCCAGCACCTGGTAACCCATACGCACCCGCTCCCAAGGCCGCCCAAAATCGTAACCGGCCTGGAGGAGATTGTATCGTTTGAGGGCCGGGCAAGGCCCCAACGCAGAGCAGAACGGCATTGTCCTGATTTGAAAGGGCACGACTTCAGTCGCGCCGCTATAGTTCAGAAAAAGAAATTTAGGCCTTAGCTCTCCAGAACCTTATCAACGAGTCGCGCTTAGAGAAATTTTACTTGACACGGGCGCGATGCGGGGGTACGTTGGCCGGGGAAATTTACATCGTGGAAATATTTGCGCGTATGCGGCGAGCCGCTGCCGAGGGCGAGACCTGGCGTACAACTTCCCGAGAGTTTGGGCTGGCGGGGAAGGCGATCAAGAAGGCGGTGAAGCGTCCGCCGCCGCAAGGGCGCCGGAAACAGAATCCGGCGCGACGGCCCGAGCCGGGGCCTTGCCAAGACGGCTCGGTGCTTTCGCAGCCCGGGCCCGTCCCCCTCCGATCCATCGCTCCGCGCGTGACTGCTACCGGGGTTTGCGTTGCGTTTGCAATGGGCGCGGCGGCATTTGGACAAGTAAATACCCCTCTGGCCTCGGCGGGCCCTCAGACCCAAAGTGCGACCTACGTCCCAACGCTCACATTCGATGTAGCTTCGATCAGGGAATGTCCGCCGGGGCCGCAACGCAATGGCTTTAATTATCCGCTGCGAAGTGGGGGGCTTATCGGAACTTGCGTTTGGGCGGACCAGCTCATCGGATGGGCTTACGGCGTTGACTACCGCCTCCAGGTCGTGGGCGGCCCGGCTTGGGTTAAAACGGCGCGATCCAACGAAGTGCGCTTCGAAGTGCAGGCTACATCGGATAGCGAAACAGACGATAAGCTGGCAAAGCTGAGCGACGATCAAGCGAAGTTGGAAAAGCAACACATGCTCCAGGAACTGTTGAAGAGCCGGTTTGGGCTGAGGGTGCATCGGGAAACGCGACAAGAGCCCGCCTTCGCATTGACCATCGCGAAACACGGCCCTCACCTCGAGAAAGGGGAGCCGCCACCCCCAAGGCCGGAGCATTTTAGTGGCCCGTGGCCCTCCCCGATTGACGATCAACGGGATCCGCGAGGGATGGAAATTGTCGCACACGGCGCGTCGATAGGGGGAGGGGGCGCGTCGACTTGGGGTCTGGCCGGATGGCTTCAGTTCTACCTAGGCAAGAGGATCATCGACCAGACTGGAATTACCGGAACCTATAACTTCACGCTCCAGTTCCACGGAACGCTTTCCGATATGGGGACGGACAGCGGATCGACGTGGCCCCCTGTTGAGACCGCGATAAAGGAGCAGCTTGGACTGCAATTGAGAGACACGAAGGCGCCATTGCAAGTAGTCGTCATCGACCACATCGAGCGACCGTCGCCAAATTAGAGCGGCTTCGCCGTTCTTGCGGGCGCGCGGCCCAGGTCCCCAATAACAAGAACCTGGGTGCCCCAGGTCCCCGCTTTTGGGACCTGGGATACCGCAAACCTCAACCAACCGGCATTTCCAATTCCGGAGTTCACCCCAGGCTAACCCAGGCGTCCCAAGTCTCCATTTCCAGCAATAACATGCAAGGCTAACAAGATTGCTCCGGTTTATGTTCCTCTCCATCTTTCAACTTCTTTAGCCTGAAATGAGCGTGAGGGTCTTTCCTGAACGCCACGTTGGTCGCAAATCCATTTCATCCCTGATCTTTTTTATCCCTGATCTTTCGCGCCCCGCGGCAGCACGCTTGCAATCACCTCGGCCGCCGCCGCGTAGCCGCCAAACGGCGCGCTCACCTGCACGCCCTGCACAACAGGCCGCAGTGCCTCGACCATCTCCTGCGCAATGCGAATCCCCTCCTGCCGCGCAGCCTCCGGCGTATCCGCCTGGGCCATGCGCAGCATAATCTCTTCGGGCATGGCGACGCGGAGGTCGTTCTTCATGAACTCGGCATTGCGCAGGCTCGCCAGCGGCCAGATGCCGGCAATCACCGGAATCCGGTGCTTCTGAATCCGCTCCAGAAAATCCTCGAGCAGGCGCAGATCGAAGACCGACTGCGTAATCGCGTACTCGGCGCCTGCGTCTACCTTGTACGCGAACCGCCGTAGCTCGTCTTCCATGTCTACGGCGGCGGGATTGGCGTCAATCGCAATCGTAAAGTTGGTGCTCGCGCCGATCGGATTCGCCCCGATGTCGAGCCCGTGATTCAGCCGCTGCGCCATGTTGACCAGACCGATGGAGTCAACGTCAAATACACGAGTCGCGTCAGGATAATTGCCCAGCTTGGGCGGGTCGCCGGTCATGCAGAGAATGTTGCGCAGGCCGATCGACGACGCCCCCAGCAGGTCGGATTGAATCGAGAGGATGTTGCGGTCCCGGCAGGTGTAATGCAGAACCGTTTCCATGGTGGTGTGCTGCTGAATCTGGATGCAAAGGCTCTGGGCGCTCATGCGCGCCGAGGCGCCCGGCGAGTCAGGGACGTTGATGGCGTCGACGCCCAGCCCGGCCAGCATGCGCGCGCCTTCGATCTCGCGCGAGCAGTCGATGCCCTTGGGAGGCTCGATTTCGACAAGTGTGACGAATGTGCCCGCCGCGATCCCCCCCGCGATCCCCCCCGCGATTTTTGCCCCGATGCGGGAGCGCTCGGCCAGCGGCGCCGGCGGCGTTTCCGTGCGGATCGCCGGGGCCACGCCGGGGACTTCGACCGGGGGCTGCCCGGCAACTTCCCCGTCAACTTCCCCGGCAACTTCCCGGCTATGGAGCGAGCGCATGGCGGCGCGCATGGCGCGGATGTGGTTGGGGGTGGCGCCGCAGCAGCCGCCGACCACCTGCACGCCCGCGGCGATGGCTTTGCGGGCGAAGCTGGCCATGTACTCCGGCGAGATGAGATAGACGTTGCGGCCTTCGACGGCGCGGGGCAACCCGGCGTTGGGCATGGCGGCCAGAGGCAGCGAAGTGGCGGAGCGCATTTTCTCGATGGCCGTGAGCACGCTCGCCGGGCCTGTCGAGCAGTTGACGCCGACCGCGTCCGCGCCCCACTCGGTGAGCAGCCGCGCGGCCATCTCGGGCGAGGAGCCGTCGAGGCAGTTGGAGTCGTCGTCGACCGTGACCATGACCAGGACGGGCAGGTCGGGCGCGACCTCGCGGGCGGCCTTGACGGCCTCGATGGCTTCGTTGAGCGCGGGCATGGTTTCGACGATCAGCAGGTCGATTCCACCCGCCGCCAGCACGCGGATCTGCTCGGCAAAGGCGGCGCGGGCCTCATCGAGGCCGGTTTTGCCCAGAGGCTCCAGCCGCACGCCAAGCGGGCCGATCGCTCCTGCCACCCAGGCCTGGCCCGCCTGCTTCTCTTTGAAGCCATTGGCGGCGCGGCGAGCCAGTTCAACGCCGGCCGTGTTGATCTCGGCCAGCTTGCCGGCGAGGCCGTGGCGGGCAAGGCGAAAAGAATTGGCGCCAAAGGTGTTGGTCTCGAGAATCTCCGCTCCAGCCTGCAAATACTCTTCGTGGACGGAGAGAATCAGCGCGGGGTCTGTAAGGTTCAACTCGTCATAGCAGCGGCCGATGGCGACGCCGCGGGCGTAGAGCACCGTGCCCATGGCGCCGTCGGCAAGCACGGGGCGCTCGGCAAAAATTTCGGCAAACGCAGTCATTCAATTGCCATGCTACGGCACCCGGCTCCGCCGCGCCAACGCACCGGCTTGCTTTGTTATACTTCGGGAGTCATAAGCAGGAAAGCAACCGGCTCCGCCCCCGCGGTTTCAGCACTCAAGCGGGAGCAGCCGGCAACCGCCATCGATCTGTATGCGCTGCGGCCGCCGCGGCCTTAACTTGGCGGCCTGTGCCGCGCTTGCGTCGAGCAAGGGATGGGGAACGGATTTTGAAGAAGAGAAGTCTTTTGATCTGTGCCGCTGCCGCGATTGCGGTGGCAGCCGCGCTGGCGGGTTGCGGTAACACTACTTATTTTGCCGGCCGCCCGCTGCCGCCCAGCGGATTGCTGAATCGCATTCTCATCGCCGTGCAGAATCCCGGCGTTCTGAGCAAGGGCACGCTGGAAATCGTCGACGCGTATTACGATATCCGCTACGGCTACAACGGCAAGCCCGCGTCGTTCTCGCTTGCGGGCTACGGCGGCGCCCTGCCCATCTCCATCCAGAACATGCCCGAGGAAGAACTGGGCGCGGTCTACGGCTACGGCGACGGCAGCCTTACCCTCGCCAACTACGCCACCGAGAAGACCACGGGCACCGTCGGCGGCCTTAACGGTCTCTCCACCAGCATATTCATCACGCGCAATGGAAAATATGTCGTTGCCGCCAACGAGCAGGCGCGCGCCCTGACCATCGTGAACCAGATTACGAGTGCGTCGGTGCCGCTCAGCCTTCCGGGCATCTATAAAGTGAGCGTGAACCCTGGCGGCACAGTGGCCCTGGCGTTTGTGCAGAACTCGAATTACGTCTACTATCCCCGCCAGTTGACCACGTCCCAGAAGCAGGCCTACTCCGGCGGACCCACCACCTGGCCCAAGGCCGCGGTGGACTGCGAGCCGCAGAACGCGCCCTCGTGGTGCCTGTTCCAGGCGCAAAGCCCGGACAACGTCGACGCCACAGGCAACTACTACGGCGCGCCTCTCACCTTCGATCGTCCCACCAAGGCCGTTTTCTCCGCCGATGGCAGCATCGCTTACGTCCTCAACTGCGGCCCTGAGTGCGGCGGCTCGAACGCCGCGGTTTCGCTCTTGCCCACCGCTCCACTCATCTTCACGCTCGGCGAGGAGTCCGGAACCCTTCCCACCAACAGCGCCTTGGCGGCGGCCTGTCCATCGAGCGGCACGGCAACTTCCTGTACCATCCCCGTCCATGGCGGCGCCAGCAACGCGCTTGTGGATTCGAGCACCATGTACGTGGTGGGCCAGCAACTGATGCCCGACGGCTACTTCGGCGGCCATCTCACCGTCCTCAATCTCGCCAACGACACCGCCGGCAGTCCGGTCTCCATCAGCGACGGCACGCCCGGCACGGCCAGCCGCATGATCGAGGCCGACGACAACACACTCTGGATCGGGATGATCCAGTGCACCGAGGGCGAGCGCTACAACAACGGCATGCCTTACGGCTGCCTGACCATGTACAACACGTCCACCAACGCTGTGACGCTCCTTGAGCCCTACACAGGCGACGCCACCGGCATTGCCGATGTCGAGGGGCTGCACAAGATTTATGCGGCCGAGGGCGGCCAGGTCTACATCTACTCGACCACGGACGGTTCGATACTGGACAACCAGTACGTGACGGTGACCGGGACTGCCTACGACGTGGCTTACATGGACGCCACCACCGACGCCGACAACACCGTCTACTGACTTCCTCCTGCTGACCAATTCCCGAGAAAGCCCGCGGTTTTCAACTCCACTAGGTCCCTGACCGCTCGATGATGTACGAAATCCTGGGTGCCCCAGGTTCGGCGCGTCTTTGTTTTTGCGCCTAACCTGGGAAAGCTCAGATCCAAACCGGAACAAATTCATGCGGTCAGAGCGCGCTGGGTGCCCCATCCATTCGCGTTCTTTGCGAATGGGTGGGACTGACCAAGCCTGCGTGGGACCGACCAACATCCTCCCGAGCAAGCCTGCAGTTTCAACGACTGCAGTTTCAACGACACTCTGTGCCCCATCCATTCGCGTTCTTTGCGAATGGGTGGGACTGACCAAGGCTGCGTGGGACCGACCAAAGCATCCCAACCGCGCCGCCCCTGTAAAATCAACCCGTCGGAGCCCTCGACCCGAACCCCATGTCCACCCAACCCCAGGCCGACATCCTCGCCATCGCCGCCCACCGCGACGACGTCGAGCAAACCTGCGGCGGAACCCTCCTGCGCATGGCCGCCCGCGGCCTCCGCACCGCCATCCTCGACCTCACCCAGGGCGAATCCGGCACCCGCGGCACGGCGGAAGACCGTGCCCGCGAGGCTGCCGAAGCGGCGGCGATCCTCGGCGTCTCCTGGCGTCAGGCCCTCGATCTGCCCGACGGCGCCATCGCCAACACCCTCGAAAACCGCCTCAAAATCGTCCGCGTCCTCCGTCTTCTCCGCCCCCGCGTCGTCATCCTCCCTTACTGGCAGGCCCGCCATCCCGACCACTCCGTCGTCGCCCCCCTCGGCTACGAAGCCTGCTTCCTCTCCGGCCTGGCCAAAATCGACCCCGAGACCACCCCGCACCGCCCCTTCAAAATCGTCTACGCCAGCCTCTACGCCGACATCCGCCCCACCTTCATCGTAGACATAACCCCCTTCATCGAGCAGCGCCACGCGGCGCTCATGGCCTACCGCTCCCAGTACGCCAACCAGCAAGCCGGCTCCGGCCTCTTCGTCCCCGAAGAAGAAATCCGCGAGCGCACCTTCGCCGAAGCCCGCCACTACGGCCAGCTAGCCGGCGTCCGCTACGCCGAACCCTTCGTCCACAAAGAAGTAGCCCTCGTCGACGACCTCACCCTCCTGCCCGTGCAATCTCTCTAAATGCCCGCATGAGCCGGCGGCATGTACTGTTCTTCCGAAGCCGGCTCCCCAATCACATCCGGCCCCAACTCCACGAGCTCATGCGCAAGGTCGTCCGCTACCATCCGCCCGAACACTTTCTTCCCCAGCGCGTCAAGATGCGTCCTGTCGAGTTTTGCATTCCCATTCTCAGCGCGCTTGTCGGGGTTGCCGATTGCGTCGAACTCGTCGGCCTGCGCCTGCGTCATTTTGCTGAGCAACACGTCCGACATACTCAGCAAATCAATAAACGTCACGTTTTCCTGCTCGGCAACGCGCCGCGCCGCGTCGGCGTAACGCTGTAAATCGGCGTTCCACGGCTTGCCGTCGCGGAACGTCCTCCGCGCCAGCGGCGACAGAATCACCGGCACGCCGCCGATTGCGCGCACATCGTGAATGTAAAGCCTGAGATTTGCCGAGTAAGTCGTATCCGGGTCCGTATGGCGCGCCGCATCGGGCTTCTCGTCGTTATGTCCGAACTGGATCAGGTAGTAGTCGCCGTGTTGCGCCAGCGCCTTCTTCCACGCCCCCTCGTCAATAAAGCTTTTTGAGCTGCGGCCGTTCAGCGCGTCGTCGATGCAGGTCACGTTCGCCGTCATGTCCGCGCAAAAGCCCGGTCCCCAACCGCCCTGCGGAGCAACCGTCGAGTCGCCCACCAGGACGATCTTCACCGCCGCTCCGTCAATCGCGCGCATTGCCTTCACTCCCTGCGGCGGAAGCTTTGCCGCCGTCGGACGCACATATTTGTTCAGAGTGGGAACGGCCTTGCCCAGCCCCACGGCCACCATCCGGCCGAACACATAGCTGCCCTTCCAGTTGATGTGCGTTTTGTCGAAGATTGTCTTGCCTTCGGCATCTTTCTTGGTGATGGCGAGTTTGTTCGCCGCCGCCTCGCCGATCTTATCGAGATACGCTATGCTCTCGTCCTGCAGATCGATGAGTGGCACGTGCATTGCAGTCGCCACCCCTTTCATCGCCTCGCTATAGGCCGTCAGATCGGAGTGAATCTTGCCGTCGGCGCCAAAATATCGGCGGCTGAGCGGCGTTACCAGCACAGGCGTAATTCCCGCCGCGCGCGCCTCAGTCACAAACCGTCTCAGGTTCTCCGCGTACTGGGGCAGCGGAACCTCGCGCGGCAAATGTTCCTTCGTGACCTCGTCGTTATGGCCGAACTGGATGACCATGTAATCGGGCTTGGTCTCAAGCGCACGTTGCCATAGCCCTTGTTCGCGATAGGTCTTCGTGCTCGCGCCGCCCTTGGCCATGTCCAGGCAATCCACCTGCGCCGTAAGGTTGGCGCAGAATCCCCGCCCATACCCCGCATTCTCGGTCTGCGTCGAGTCGCCGATCAAATCGACGCGCACAGTCGTTCCCGGCTTTCGCACCGCCGCCGTCTGCGCATCGAACCAATCAGCCGGACTGATCCAGCGCGCCTGCGCTTCCGCCGTTTGAGCGAGACACAAAATAGCTGCGAGCCACATAGCTGCAAGCCACGCGGCCGCGGTCGTGAAACCTGCTTTGGATGAACTCGTCTTGTTCCGCATCCCTCGATTCTAGCCCCGCATTTCTCACAGGTGAGTTGAGGATTGCGGTGACCGCGGGCGAGAAAAAGCTCGGAAAGGCCGTCTTTTCATGGCCGGGTGCCCCAGGTCCCGGATTTTCGGACCTGGGAGGATCCAGACCTGCCGATACGCCGATAGAGAACGCTAAGCGGGATTCCCTTACCGATCCGTCAACCCCATCTCGAAGCCCCTTCTCCGGGCGCAAAACGAGACGTCCTGTTTCAAAATCTGAGATAAATTCAATTTAGGGCCGGAGCGGGCCGAAAATGGCTGCTTTTGCCCTCCGCCCGTACTGCAATATGAGAATCGGAAAAGGCAGTCCCGGAGCCACGCGAAACTGCCCCCAAAATTGCATCGTCCCACAGTTGCTTTGCTCAGAGCGTCGTGGAGTCGCTTTAGAACATCTTCAACCGGATCACCATGTACTTCTTCGGATCTGTCCGCATTCCCTGGATCAGTTGCCTCGCCTGGTCCGCCGTCTGGTCAAAGTGATCGTAGAGGCTGCGGTTCTTGAACAGTTGCCCCACCGTCCCTTTGCCCGCGTCCACGCCCGCCAGAAGGTCGTTCAGGTGCGTCACTGTATCGTCCATCTTCTTCGCAAAGGCCGGGTCTTTGGCCAGTTTGCCCAGCGCGCCCTTGCCCGCGTTGATCTGCGCCAGCAGCTCGTTGAGGTTCTTCACCGAGCTGTTCACGTTGTTATAGAGCGTATCGTCCTTCAGCAGCTTCCCTGCGGTCCCTTTACCCGCGTCCAGCGCCGTGACGATGTTGTTCAGGTGATCCACGGTCGAAGTCAGCTTGTCGGCCAGCGTGTCGTCCGTCATCAGCTTGCCCAGCGATCCCTTGCCCGCGCGCAGGTTCGCCGCAATCGCTGCGAAATTGTCGATCGTGCTGCTGACCTTCCTGGCCTCCTCGGGATCGTTTAACAGCCGTCCCATTGTTCCGCGATTGCTGTTCAGCGTGTCGATCAGCACTTCCAGCTTCTTGGTCAGCGCCGTGACCTGGTCCAGTCCGCCCTCGCTCGTCGCAATCACGTCGGAGAGCGTGGGCGAACTCGACGCCTTGAGCACCGTCCCGTCCACCGGCGGCGGACCGCTCGCGTGCGTCGAATTGATGTCCACATAGCTGTCGCCCAGTACCCCGGCCTGCGTAATCGCCGCCACCGAATCCGTGTGCAGCCCGTTCAGAAATTGGGCGCCGACCTGCATGATCACTTCCACTGGGTCGGGATTGTGCCCGGCGACAACGCGAATGTGCTTCACATTCCCGATGGTCACACCCTCAAGGGTGACCGGCGCACCTTCCTTCAGGCCGTTCGCGTTCTCAAAGTAGCAGACCAGCTTGATCTTGCTCGCAAACAGTCCGCCCGTGGAGCCGGACATGAGAAAGACCAGTCCGACCAGCACGGCCATGGCCCCAAGGACCAATAATCCCACTTTCAGTTGCGACCATTGAATCTCTTTGCGGCTGGGCACGACACTCCTCTGATGGAATCGGGTCGTTGTCGCCTTGAGGATACCAGATGGGGCGACCTTATCTTGCGTCCTCCACCGTCACGCTGGCCATCGCCAGCGCAGCCGTGTGGCTAATTGAAAGAGATGTATGAGCCACCCCGAGGTGTGCGGAAATCTCGGCCGCCCGCCCATGGAATCGTATTTCCGGCCGCCCCCCCGGCGCCCGGATCACCTCAATTTCTCTCCACGTAACCCCGTGGCCAATCCCGGTTCCCAACGCCTTCGCCCCCGCCTCTTTCGCCGCGAAACGCGCCGCAAAGCTCTCCGCCGAGTTGCGCTTGCGCTGGCAGTATTCCTGCTCGCCGCGCGTATACACCCGATCCAGAAAGCGAGCGCCATAGCGGCCGATGGCGCGCTCGATGCGTTCGATTTCCACCAGATCGATTCCGCTGCCGACGATCACCTTGACTATCAGCCTACAACATCCCGGATTTCTATGGCTTGGGAGCCGCATCCCGCCCACTCCCGCACCGCGCCGGCCGCTTCCAATTACCAGCGAAAGAGACCGATTGCACCCCTTGCAGTGGTCTCTGTTTCAAAGCCGGTCAAGCGCCGTTCGACTCCTGCACAACGTTGATGCTGCTCCGTCTCCCTCCGATATTGCTGATGTGAGACAAGCGATGCCGAAGACGAGCGCTGGGCGTACGGTCACCATCCCGTGGGCGATGCAAATGAAAGCTGTGTCCGTCGAAGAGCCCTCGAGGCTGGTCCACGGGCTCACCGGCGCCATCCTCGCCTGCGGCGGATGGGTGCTCAGCCGCGGCGCCAACGACACCGGCGCCATCAACATGCTCTTCGAGTTCGAACGGCAGGCCTGCGTCGACATCTACAGCGTGCTCATCGCCGCCGGCGTCGAACTCAGCCAGAACGGCCACATCCGCTTCACCGAGCTCTGCCAGTGTACGCGCAGCCAGCAGCGCGACTGCGGCCGCGAAATCGCCAGCGTCGACCTCGAAGTCCAGACCTTCCCCACCGAGATGCTGCTGGCGCAGCGCGATGCCGGCGCCGTTTAGCAGCCCGTGGCAGAAGTCGTGTTTTGAAAGGGCACGACTTTAGTCGTGCCGTAAAGCCTGCCAAATCAGTCGGGCTTTAGCCCCTGAGGGATGGTTTTTTCAAGATCTCGACTTTTACCACGGCTGACAGGGCGCCCTCGGGCAAATCTTCCTTCCACCGCGAAACTCATCCCGCTTCGACCAACCCGTACCACCGCTGCCACTTGTCTTTCAAATGCGCCCGCACCAGCGCCAGTTCCGCATCCGTGGCTTCGCGGTGCGGGTCGTCCGCGAACCGCGCCGCCTCCTGTTTGGCCAGTTCCAGCAGTTGCCGGTCGCGCACCAGGTTAGCTACGCGAAACTCCGGCAGCCCCGCCTGCCTGGTTCCAAAGAACTCGCCCGGCCCACGCATTGTCAGGTCCAGCTCCGCCAGCTCAAACCCGTCCTGGGTGCGAATCATGGCGTTCAGTCGCTCTTCGCCCAGCGGCGAAACGTGCTCTCCGGTGATGAGAATGCAGTAGCTCCTGGCCGCTCCGCGCCCCACCCGGCCCCGCAACTGGTGCAGTTGCGCCAGCCCGAACCGCTCCGCGTGTTCCACCACCATCACCGTCGCGTTAGGCACGTCCACGCCCACTTCAATCACCGTAGTCGCCACCAGCACATCGATTTCCCCGCGCTGGAATCGCCTCATGATCGTGTCCTTCTCGTCCGCGCTCAGCCGCCCGTGCAGGAGCCCCACGCGCAGCCCCGCCAGCGGTCCCGTGCGCAGCTTTTCGTGCATCTCTACAGCCGACTTCAGCCCCGACCTGGCCGAAGGACTCGCCTCCTGCGCCGTCTTCTGAAACAGATCCGCTGTCTTACTTCGCTCCGTTGTCTTAGCTCTTGGGCCGGCTTTGCGAAGCACCCGCGACGGCTGTTCGATCCCCGTCCCCGTCCCGATTTCGTCCCCGATTTCGCCATCGTCCCGTGAAAAATCCAGCTCCGGCTCATCGTCCTTCGTCCCCTCGATCACCGGATAAACAATGTAAGCCTGCCGCCCCTGCGCTGCCTGCTTGCGCACAAATCCCCACACCTCATCCGACTTCTCGCCCGGAACGCGCCGGGTAACGACAGGCGTCCGCCCCGGCGGCAGCTCGTCCAGCACGCTCAAATCGAGGTCCCCATAGAGCGAAAGCGCCAGCGTCCGCGGAATCGGCGTCGCCGTCATCACCAGCACGTCCGGCTCCGCCCCCGGGGTCCCGTCCGGCCTCGGCTTCTTCATCAGCTTGAACCGCTGCATCACGCCAAACCGGTGCTGCTCGTCCACCACCACCAGGCCCAGCCGCTCGAACTCGACCTTCTCTTCAATCAGCGCGTGCGTGCCGATCGTCAGTTGCGCCTCGCCGCGGTTGATCAGTCCCCGCGTACGCCGTTTCTGGTCGTCGTCCAGCGACCCGGTCAGCAGCACAATCCGCGGCTTGCGCGACGAGCGCTCCAGCAGCTTCCGGGCGGCGAGAAAATGCTGCGTCGCCAGAATCTCCGTCGGCGCCATCAGCGCCGCCTGGTAGCCGTTCTCCATCGCCACCAGCATCGCCTGAAACGCCACAATCGTCTTCCCCGACCCCACATCGCCCTGCAGCAGCCGCCGCATCGGGCTCGGCTGGCGCATGTCCGCCACAATCTCGCCCAGCGCCCGTTTCTGCGCCGCCGTCGGATGAAACGGCAAAACTTCGCGAATGGCCTCCCGCACTTTGTCCGTAGTCGCAAAGGCAATCCCCGTGCGTTCCCTCATCCGCCGCCGCTTCAGCTCCAGTCCCAACTCGAGAAAAAACAGCTCTTCGAAGATCAGCCTTCGGTGCGCCGGCGTCGAAAAGCTCTGCAACTCGGCAAACGCCGTCCCCTCCGGCGGATAATGCGCCTCGCGCAGCGCCGTCTCGCGCTGCGGCAGCCCCAGGCGCGCAAGCAGCTTCCGCGGCAGACATTCAGGAACAGCCCCGCGCAGAGATTCGAGCAGGTTGAAAATCGTCCTTCGCTGCCACCGCGAAGCCAGCCGGCTCCCGCCCAGCGACTCATAAACCGGCGTGATCCGCCCCACTTCAAGCAGGCGCGTCTCGGCGTCGTCCGTCGCATCCGGCAGCACCTCGAACTGCGGCTGAACCATCTTGAAGTTGCTCGACGACCGCGACGGCTCAATCCTGCCGTAAACAGCCACCGTCTGCCCCGCGTGAAACTTGCCGCTCAAATAGCCGCCGTTAAACCAGATGCACTTCAGCGCGTGCCGTCCCTGCCCCACGGTCATCTCGAAGATGGGCATCTTCCGCGTGCGCAGCAGCGCCGAACCCCGCACCTCGCCGATCAAGCTCGCCGTCTCGCCCGCCTTCAGCTCGTCCAGGCTGCGCGGATTCTGCCGGTCTTCGTAACGAAACGGCAGATGGTAGAGCAGATCCTCGGCAGTCTCAATGCCTTTCGCCTTGAGCAGCTCCGCCACGCGCGGACCCACGCCGCGCACGTACATCGCTTCGGTATTCAGGCTGGGCACACTCAGGATGCTAAATGGCTTGAGCGGAGAGAAACAAATACAGCGAAAGGGTAAGGTCCGGATTGGAGTACAATGACCCCAAGGAACGGGTATGACCAATCTGCAATTGGTTCTGACCATCGCCATTCCATCGCTGCTGGTTCTGGTTGGGATATTTCTCAACAACGCGCGGTTCAATGGGATCGACGCACGCTTCGGCGGAGTCGATGCACGTTTCAACACGATTGAAGGACGCTTCAACGGTATTGAGGCGCGGTTGATCGCCATGGAAGCGGAATTGCGGCAGTTCTACCGCGATCTCGGTCGCCACGAGGCGGACATTATCAACATTAAAGAGCGTAACCGGTCGTAGAGGCTCTCGCCATTCCCGTCCCCAAGCCAATTCAAATGAATTAACCCCTCGGTAAGCAGAAAGCGGGGCTAATTTTGCAGGCTCGTGTATCGTTGTATGCGTCTCAAAACTCTTGAGCCGGAGGCGCTGCAAGTGCACCAACTGAATCGCAGAAATTTTCTCATAGCGGCCGGAGCAGCCTCGGCCGGAACCATGCTCGCGGCCAAGGTCTACCCATTGACCGCGGCGCAGAATGAACCGGCCAGCCCCATCGCCGCCAACGACCATCTTCAAATCGCCCTCATCGGCGCAGGCGGCCAGGGCCAGTTCGATACGCGCACCGCCGTCCAGGTCCCCGGCGTCAAACTCGTCGCCGTCGCCGACTGCTACAACGGCCGTCTCGAGCACTCCAAAGAAATCTGGGGCCAGGACGTCTTTACCACCCGCGACTACCGCGAGATTCTCGCCCGCCCCGGCATTGACGCCGTCATCGTCGCCACGCCCGACCACTGGCACAAGCAGGCCTCCGTCGACGCCATGAAGGCCGGCAAAGACGTCTACTGCGAAAAACCCATGATCCATCTCTACTCCGACGGCCCCGAGATGATCGGCGTCTCGCGCACCACCAATCGCATCCTCCAGCTCGGCAGCCAGCGCGTCAGCTCCATGCTCTACATCAAAGCCAAAGAACTCCTCGACTCAGGCGCCATCGGCAAGCTCAACATGGTCACCGCCCACTGGGACCGCAACTCCGCCATCGGCGCCTGGGATTACACCATCCCCCTCGACGCCTCGCCCGAAACCTGCGACTGGCCGCGGTTTCTGGGCACAGCGCCCAAAATTCCCTTCAGCGCCGAACAGTTCTTCCAGTGGCGCAAGTGGAAAGCCTACGGCAGCGGCGTCGCCGGCGACCTCTTCGTCCATCTCTTCAGCGGAACCCACTTCATCACCGGTTCCCACGGCCCCACCCGCGCCATGGCCACCGGCGGCCTGCGCTTCTGGAACGACGGCCGTAACGTCCCCGACGTCATGCTCGGCCTCTTCGACTATCCCGAAGGCTTCAACCTGAGCCTGCGCGTTAACTTCGTCGACGGCGGCTCTGAAAGCGAAGGCCTCATCTTTACCGGCTCCGAAGGCACCATAGAGATCGCCGGCAACTCCGTCAGCATCAACCGTGTCCCCCGCGAAGCGGAGCCCGGCTACACCGTAGACACCTTCACCGACGCAATGCAAAAGCGCATCCTCGCCGCCTATCGTCAAAAGTACCCGCTCCCGCACCCCGCAGGCCCGCCTCCATCAGGCTATGAAAAATACGTCGCCCCGCCCGGCTACAGCGACAGCTACGACCATCTGCGCAACTTCTTCAACGCCGTCCGCACCCGCAAGCCCGTCGTCGAGGATGCTGTCTTCGGCTTCCGCGCCGCCGGCGCCGCTCTCTTAAGCAACATCAGCTACGATCGCGGCGAAGTAGTCCACTGGGACCCCGAAGCCATGAAGCTTATAAGCTAAGCACTAGCCGTGCCTTGTTACACTCCTCTTAAGAGGCGTTCGCCGAACCCCGATCCATCCCTGAACTCCATGCCACCGGAGCATCCATGCCAGTCGTAGAACTCGCGGGAGTCACCAAAGCCTACGAGAGCAAAATCGCGGTCGACAATCTCAGTCTCTCCATTCAAGCCGGCCAGATGTTCGGACTCCTCGGCCCCAACGGCGCCGGCAAAACCAGCTCCATCCGCATGATGATGGGCATCACCATCCCCGACTCCGGCCGCGTCACCCTCTTCGACAAGCCCTTCGAACGCAAAAGCCTCGATCGCGTCGGCTATCTTCCCGAAGAGCGCGGCCTCTACAAAAAAATGAAGGTCCTCGAGCAATTGGTATTCTTCGGCGGTCTCCACGGCGTTCCCCCCGAAGACGCCCGCAAACGCGCCGCTGACTGGGCCGCGCGGCTTGAAATCGCCGACGCCCTCCCAAAGAAAACCGAAGAGCTCTCCAAGGGCATGCAGCAGAAAATTCAGTTCATCGCCACCGTCCTCCACGATCCCGGCCTCATCGTCATGGACGAGCCCTTCAGCGGCCTCGATCCCGTAAACGCCGTTCTCCTCGAGCGCATCCTTCTCGAACTCAAAGACCGCGGCAAAGCCATCCTCTTCTCCACCCACCGCATGGACCAGGTGGAAAAACTCTGCGACTCAATCTGCCTCGTCAACAATGGCCAGGCGGTGCTCTCCGGCGCCATGCGCGAAATCAAGAGCCGCTACGATCGCGACCACGTCATCGTGGAATTCGAAGGCAGCGCCGATTTCCTCAAGAGCAACGAGATCGCCGACGCCAAAAACTTCTCCGGCCACGCCGAAATCCGCCTCAAACCCCACGGCAACGCCCAGAAGCTCCTCCAGGAAGCCTCATCCATCGCCACCATCTACCGATTCGAGTTAGTCGAGCCTTCGCTCGAAGAAATCTTCATCCGCACCGTGGGAGGCAAACCCGATGCCTGATCTGTTGCCGCGTAACATGCTCCTCATTGCCCGCCGCGAATACCTCGAGCAGATTCGCGGCAGAGCCTTCAAACTTTCCACCATCGGACTGCCCGCCATCCTCGCCGTCATCGTCGGCATCGGCTATCTCTCCACTCTCGGCATCGGCGCCAATCGCCATCTCGCCATCGCCGCCTCCGATCCCGCGCTCGCCAACGAAATTCGCGCGCAACTGCTCAGCGGCGAGGGCAACAAGCCCATCGTCGATGTAGTTGCCCCGGCCACGCCCAGCCAGCGAGCCGCGCTCATTCAGCAAGTGAAGTCGAAAGCCATCGACGGCCTGCTCACCATCGCCACTCCCAAAGACGCCGCGCCCATCGCCACCTATTTCTCCACCGCCGCGGGCGACTTCATCACCGCCGATAGCCTCAAAGACGCTGTCAACAACGGCCTGGTTGTCGAACACCTGGCCGCCTCCGGGATGCCGAGCTCCGCCGCCAACATGCTTGTCAAAGGCATCCCCATCGGCACCTACCAGATCAAGAAAGTCGGTTCGATCGTCAAGAGCAATGCCGAGGCCTCGTTCTGGAAGGGCTACGTCATGGCCATTCTGCTCTCGCTCACCACCATGGTCTACGGCCTCAACGTCGCTCGCTCCATCATTCAGGAAAAAACCTCGCGCATCTTTGAAGTCATGCTCGCCACCGTCAAACCCTCCGACATGCTCGCCGGCAAACTCATCGGCGTAGGCGCCGTCGGCCTCACCCAGATCGTCATCTGGCTCGTGGCCGGCGTCGCCATCGTGGCCTCGCCGTTTGCCGCGTCCTTGCTTACCGGCCAGTTCGCCATCCACTTCACCTGGACCGAAGGCATTCTTTTCCCCGTCTATTTCATCCTCGGCTACCTGCTCTATAGCGCGTTGTTCTCCGGCCTCGCCGCCACCTGCGAAACCGAGCAGGAGCTGCAGATGTACATGCCTCTCGCCGCCGCTCCCACCTGGCTCAGCTTCGCCCTCATCGTCCTCATCATCAACGACTCCAACTCCATCTGGGCCATCCTCGCCTCCATCTTTCCGCCCACCGCGCCCATCGTCATGTTCCTGCGCATGGCCTCCGAGATTCCGCCTCTCTGGCAGTTCGCCGTCTCCATCGGCCTGCTTGTCTTGAGCATCTGGGCCACACTCTGGTTCGCCTCGCGCCTCTATCGCGTCGGCATCCTCATGTACGGCAAGCGCGCCACGCTCCCCGAACTCCTGCGCTGGCTGCGCTACTCCTGAGCAGTCAATTCGCTTCGGTTTACCAATGAACGTGGGTGCCCCAGGTCCCCGCTTTTGGGACCTGGGACTGGCCAGTCAATTCGCTTCGGTTTACCAATTATTGTGCGTGCCCCCAGGGTCCCCGCTTTTGGGACCTGGGACCGGCCAGTCAATTCGGTTCGGTTTACCAATTATTATGGGTGCCCCAGGTCGTTTTTGAATCTGAGAGATCGCCGATCTTCGTGGTCGCGCCACCAGAGCATTTCTTCTAAAGGTGTGATGTGCGGGTGCCCCACCCTCGCCGCGTTTTTGTTTTTGCGGCTAGGTCTCTGACAGCTTGATTTTGTACCAAATTGGGTGCCCCCGGTCTCGATTTTGAGACCGGGGAACCACGAAACTGAAGGTACGAATTCATGTTGTCAGAGACCTGGGGTGGGGTAACTCCACAGCAGATGGAGAGACGCTCTAAAACGGTTTCTCCGTCAAAAACGGCTCGGGCTTGAGCGAGCCGTCGCGCTGCTTCACGAGCATCTGCACCTTGCCCTCGGCCGCATCCAGCTCCTGCTTGCACGCAGCCGACAGGCCGACACCTTCCTCGAAGAGCTTGAGCGACTCTTCAAGGGCCAGGTCGCCCTTTTCCAGTTGATCGACGATAGTTTCGAGCTTTTTCAGCGATTCTTCAAAAGTCGGCATGATGTTTGCTCCGTGGCGGAAGCGTCGGCTTACGCGATTTGACCGCAGAAAAAGCAATCCCCGAAGCTGTCGCTCCGGGGTTTGCGCGATACATGCTCGCCGGCGAGCGCACGGAACGTTATTATCATCCGGCACGAACCTGACCGTGTCAAGAATAGTATTAAACCTCAGCCAGAGCCGATCCTCGCTGCTGTAAGATCAACCACCGGCCGTCCCTCGATTGCCCCGGAGCGGCTGCTGCGGGCGACGTTGTTGATGGCGCTCTTCTCGATCCGCTCGGAGCGTCAGTTGATGGAGCAGATGCACTACAACCTTGCTGTTCCGGTGGTTCGTGGGGCCGAAGTGTGTCTGGAGGCCGGCAAAAGCGGCCTCCAGGCACAAACAAGAAAACAGGAGTTTTTCCGCAACCTGTTTAGCCCCTGCCTCGCTTGCCCGGCGATTCAAACCGAATTTGGCCCTTTTTCCGCAAACTCTTTAGCCGCTGAGGGACGTATTTCGGGAATTTCGCCCCGAATTGAGAGTTTTTCCGCAGCCCGCAGCCTGTAAAGCGGCGCGAGCTTCACGCCGCCGGCCGCAGCCACTCGGCCACCATTTCGGGGTTGCGTGCAATCACCCGCAAATAGGCTCGCGCAGTGGCGTCAGGATTCTTGCGGCGCTGCTCCCAGTCGCGCAGGGTGCCAAGAGGGATTCCGTAGGCGGCCGCAAAAGCCTCCTGCGTGAGACCGAGCCGCTCTCGGAGCTTCTTCACGTTCACCAAACGGATCAAGCCAAGCTTAGCGAGTTCCTCATCGCTGCCGGGTGGAATTGGCTGTGCGTCCGGATCGGCGAGCGCCGCTGCATGGATTTGCTCGTCGGTCAACGCGTCGACCGCAGCCCAGTCCGTGTCCGTCTCGACGGGCGGATCGCCGGGCTCATGATCGACCCAGACCATATCTTTCGATTTCACCGTCTTCCGCCTTTCTCACCGAAATGATCCTGGTGCAGGACTCATCGATCTGCTTCGATACAACATACAGAACTCCCTTGCCAGTCAAGCCGAGCGTGGCATCCTCTCCTCGTCATAATCAAACCGGTCGTCGATCCAAGACTCAAAGTTCGGATCGTCAAGCGCGGGAACTCCCTCTTCGAGAGACAAACCATGCTTGCGACGGTTCAGGGCATCCTTCTCCGGATCCCACGTATACCGCATGTCTTAAGGTACGGCTAAGCCGTAGCGCCGTCAAGGGCCAATCCCGAGGCCTCGGCGCCTGAACGGGCTACACCGTCTTGTTGTCCGCGCTGTCCAGTGTTGTGTCCGGCGCGGCCCTGCTCCAGCCGATGCGCAGATCCTTCACGCCGTGCAGCGCGAAGGTTCCTGCGGCGGCTCGCGGCGCGGTGATAGCGAAAAAGTCCACGCGGTTCACATCGTCCAGATAGAACGCCGGCCGCTCATCGGGAGTCCCGTTCGCAATCTCCACGTGGCTCATCTCCAGGTTGCGCATGTGCCGCAGGAAGAATCCCGACGAAGGCGTCACGCCGAACGCGCCCGGCTCCGGATAGCCCTTGATCTCCTCGGGCACCTTAACCTGCGCCTGCTCCGCCGTCCCGCCGCCCGCAGTCTCGATGTAGATGTTATCGAGCTTCACATCGTCGATGGTGTAGCCCGGAATTCCGCTGAGGATCGAAGCCTGGCGAGCCGCGGCGTTGTAGCAATCGAGATTGCTGATGAGCACACGCCGCAGCGTGCCGACCTTGGTGGTGTCCGTGGGCCCGCGCAACCGCGCTCCCAGCCGCAGAAACAGCGGCCCGGTCCCAATGTCGCGCATGGTCGTGTTGGTGATGGCGATGTCCTCAAGCAAGGCGCCGTCCACCGTCTCCAGCGCGTAGCCGTGCGAGCCTTCGATCACGCAGCCCGTAATTGTCAAGTTGATGAAGCCGCCGTTTGACTCCGTGCCGCACTTGATGCGCCCGTTGCGCGGCACGTGTACGTCCGGCGCGTACTTCTTGAACGTCCCGTCGATCACCGTGCCCAGCTCGTAATAGCCCGTCACCCAGCAGTTGGCGATGGTCATGTTCCTGCACGGCCGCGCGTAGCCCAGCGCATAACTCGACTTCGGGCAGATGCCGTCGTCCCACGGCGAATTCACCGTGCAGTTCGACACGCGCACGTTCAGGCAGCAGTCGATGTCCATGCCGTCGCGGTCCGTATCGAGCGTCAAGTTGTCGATGGTCAGGTTGTCCACGCCCGTAAGCAGCAGCGCAAAGTGCCCGCCCTTGAGCACGGAAAAGTCGCGCAGCAGCACGTTGCGGCAGTTCTTGAGCGCGATGGCCTTGTTGCCCACGCCGGCCTGCTCAGCGATGTAGACCGGATAATTGCCCCGCGCCCGGCGCCCCGCGCCAAAGCTGAGGCCCTTACCGAAGATCAGCCCCGTGCCGGTGATGCTGAAGTCGTGAATCTCCTCGCCCCAGATCAGCGAGTTGTGCCAGTGCCGATGCCCGTAATCCTCGAACTCGCCTGCCGCCGGGTTCGGCTCGGCCGCGTCGTACACGCCGCCGTTGTAGCCGGTCGTCTGGCCCGGCAGCGGCGAATCAGCCGCCAGAATGGTGCTGCCCTGTAGCAGATGCAGATGCACGTAGCTCTTCAAGTGAATCGAGAAGCAGAGGTACGTGCCCGCCGGAAAAACAACCGCCCCCCCTCCGGCGGCCGCCGCCGCATCAACCGCCCGATTCACGGCATCGGTGTCCAGCGTCTTGCCGTCGCCCGTAGCGCCATATCCGCGAACGTTGAAAATGCCTTCCGCTGTAAGCGCCTCGCCCTTCTTTTTGGAAGCTGCAAATGAAACCGCGGGCAGCGCGGCGCCCGCCAGGCCCAGGCTGCCGGTACGCAAAAGCTCGCGCCGCAGCGCATCGAATGTTTTCATGGGGATTCCCTCCAGGATAAGGTTCGTTTGAAGCTGGACATCTCGCGGATGGATGGAGCCAGGCCGCACTCCAATCCCTTGCAACGCGCGCATGCGCGATTTAGCTCAATCGAGATGGAAGACTTCTTCAAGCGGAAACATATTATCATCTGCAACCCCGCTGCCAAGCGATTCAAAAAACGGGGCCATTTCGACTTGCCAGCGCTCGTTCACGGGGTGCCTTTTCATCCCTGCGCAACACTTTTCGAAATCGTCCGCCTCCAGGTAGCCGACAAGCAGCCCGTCGGGGCGCAGAAAAAGAGAGTAATTGCGCCAGCCCGTTTCGCGCAGCGCATCCAGCATCTCCGGCCACACCGCAGCGTGACGCCTCTTGTATTCTTCAATTTTTTCCGCTCGAACCTTCAACAGAAAACAAACGCGCATCGTGTTTCCTTTCCGCTTGCCGTACCAATCCGGGCGCCCCAGGTCTCGCCGGGTGCCGGGTGCCCCAGGTCTCGCTTTTGAGACCTGGGATCGGCAATCGCCAGAATCGAACAATACGGCCAAGCACCTAGATCTCCGGCACATCCACCCAGCGCCGCTCGCGCCAAGATGCGTATGCCAGTTCGGCCAGTTGCACTCCACGCGCTCCGTCCACAAAGTCATGCGCAAAGGGCGCATCCGAAGTTACATGGCGCAAAAACATCTCCCATTGAACTTTGAACGCATTATCGAATTCGCCGTTGTCCGGAACCGCGGCCCATTGCTCGCGAAACTGATATGGGTTCGGCTGGTCGGGATTCCATACCGGGCGCGGCGTGTTGACGCGGTGCTGCACTTTGCAATCGCGCAATCCAGCCACGGCGCTGCCCTCGGTTCCATCCACGTGAAGACTTAATAACTCGTCGCGATAGACACGAGTTACCCACGACGAGTTAATCTGCGCAAAGATGCCGCTTTCTAACTCAAACATACCGTAGGCTGCGTCCTCGGCGGTACATTTGTAACTCGCTCCGCTCTCATCCACGCGCTCGCGGATGTGCGTCGCACCTGTCGAGGAAACAGCCTTCACGGAGCCAAAAGTATGATCGAGCACGTACCGCCAATGGCAGAACATATCGAGAATGATTCCGCCGTCTTCTTCCTTCTTATAGTTCCACGACGGCCGCTGTGCGCGCTGCCTGTCTCCCTCGAAGACCCAGTAGCCGAACTCGCCACGTACCGTCAAAATGCGGCCGAAGAAACCGGCATCGATGAGGCGGCGCAGCTTGCGGATGCCTGGCAAAAAGAGCTTGTCCTGCACCACGCCATGCTTCACGCCGGCCTTTTCCGCCGCCCTTGCAAGCTCCAAGGCGCTCTTCATCGTCGTCGCGAGCGGCTTTTCGCAATAGACGTGCTTACCCGCCGCGATGGCGTCGAGCACATTGCGCTCCCGCAGCCCCGTCGCGCCGGAATCGAAGTAAATTGTGTCCTCGGGATTTTGAAGACAGCACTGGAGATCGGTACTCCAGCGCGAGAGGCCATGAGCGCCGGCGATGGCCTTCAGCTTCTCTTCGTTTCGGCCTACGAGAATCGGATCGGGCATCAACATGCTGCCGTCGCCGAGCGCTACGCCCCCCTGAGCGCGAATGGCGAGAATCGACCGGATGAGGTGCTGATTGAGCCCCATGCGCCCGGTGACGCCGTTCATAATAATGCCGATCCTGCGCTGCATCTTCGCTCCTGTATCGACGGAATGTTATCACAGCCCAGGGACCGGATCGCCAATGCGACGGCGCAACAAGGAATCACACCGGCGTCACCCAGAACAGCGGCTGGCGCACGGGGAAGTTACGAACGATCTCCGCCGTCTCGGGGTCGGGCGGCAGCGTCTTCCACAAGGCAATGAACTTGGAATCCGGTAAGCAATCCCTGCAAAGAGGAGACTGGGCTGTCGGTTGGGCAGGTCGTTCCAATACTCCACGTCCTGCTTGTAAGGCCACTTACTCTTGTCCAAAATATACCGGTACATAATGTCAACGGCCTCCTTGTACGTGTCGCCATGGGGTAGCGTAAATTGCCATAAGTCGTCTGCCCGCTGATTCGCGAAAGACATTCCGCGCCCGGCCAACTCCCAACGTAAGCGCTAAAGGTGTATAGTTCTTTTGGGCGGAAGTAGATACGTTTGCAGGGGAGAAAAATTGAATGACCGCGACCAATAATGCGGCGGCAAAGCCGCCGGCCAATGAAGTTTTGCTCGTCACCAGCGGGGATTTGCGCCAGTCTGCCAACCAGGCCTGCTGGCCCGCGCAGCGCGACATGGAAGAAACCCTTACCGCGGCCTTCGCGCGCAAAGGCTTTAAGCTGGTCCGCGCCCACCCCTACGACGAGAAAGTCAAGCACGGTTTCATCTCCTCGCAGCGCATGGGCATGGACGTGTTCATGCACATTCATCCCGAGACGCGGCTGGTCTTCGCCACGGCCGCGTGGCAATACAGCCATCACGTGCTGCCCGGCCTGCGCAGCCACAAAGGGCCCATTCTTACCGCCGCCAACTGGTCCGGCCAGTGGCCCGGTCTGGTCGGGCTGCTTAACCTCAACGGTTCGCTCATCAAGGCCGGTAAACAGTTTTCCTCCATTTGGAGCAAGGACTTCACCGACGCCTACTTCCTTCGCGCACTGGACGAGTGGCTCGCGAGCGGCAAGATCAACCACGATCTCTCCCACGTTCACCCGCTCGACAAAAGCAAGCTCCCTGCCGAGAGCGTGCAGCTTGGCGCGTCGCTCGCCGCCGAGCTAAGGCGCCGCAAAGCCATCATGGGCGTCTTCGACGAGGGCTGCATGGGCATGTATAACGCCATCATCGACGACGAACTGCTGAATCCGGCCGGCGTTTACAAAGAGCGGCTCAGCCAATCCGCCCTGGTGGCCAAGATGCGCACCGTCAGCGACACAGAAGCCAAGGCCGTCTACGACTGGCTCGTCGCCAAAGGCGTGAAGTTCGATTTCGGCAAAGATGCTGTCAGCGAGTTGACGCCGGACCAGATTCTGGATCAGTGCAAGATGTACATCGCGGCCGTGCGCATCGCCGGCGAGTTCGGTTGCGACGCCATCGGCATTCAGTATCAGCAGGGACTCAAGGACATGGCGCCTGCCTCCGACCTTGCCGAGGGGCTGCTGAACAATGCCGACCGTCCGCCGGTTTTCGCCGAAGGCACAAGCACCGAGCTTTATGCCGGCGGGCCGCTGCCCCACTTCAACGAAGTGGACGAGTGCGCGGGCGTGGACGCGCTCATCACCAACCGCTGCTGGAACGCGCTCGGCTTCGACCCCTCAACCACGCTGCACGACGTGCGCTGGGGCGAGCACTACAAGGGCGCCACTCCGGGCGGAGATAGTCATGACGGAGATCGCCTCGATGATTTTGTCTGGGTGCTGCAAATCTCCGGCGCCGCGCCTGCCAATCACTTCGTCGGCGGTTACGCCGGCGCCCGCAGCGAGCGCCAGCCGGCCATGTACTTCCCACTCGGCGGAGGCTCGCTCAAGGGCGTCAGCAAGCCGGGCGAGATCGTCTGGAGCCGCGTCTTCGTTGAAGGCGGCGCGCTGCACGTCGATTTAGGCCGCGGCACGGCGGTCAGCCTGCCCGAGGCCGAAACCGAGCGCCGCTGGAAAGAAACCACGCGACAGTGGCCGCTCATGCATGCGATCCTACACGGCGTCAGCCAGAACCAGATGATGGCCCGGCATCGCGCCAACCACGTCAACGTGGCCTACGCGCCCGACGCCGCCGCAGCCGATAAGGCGCTGGCGACGAAGGCCGCGATGCTCGCGGAACTCGGCTTCAACGTGCATCTCTGCGGCGTTATGCAAACCGCGGACGGATTTGCCACCGGGGTGGCGGAACTGAGCGCTAGCCGGTGAAAGCAGTGCGCGAGCAAATCGGGCTGTCGCAGAGCGAATTTGCCCGCTTAATGCGCGTAAGCGTCAAGACACTGCAAAACTGGTAACAGCGCCGCCGCAACCCCACTGGCCCCGCCGCCGCCTTGCTCAAAATTGTGCTGACGGCCCCGGATGTTGCGATAAAAGCGCTTCACGCCTGATTCGCCGGCCTTCCAGGCCCCAAAATCGGGAACTGTGGCGCCCGACTTTCCTTGCCTGCCGTTTTTTCGTTCTCTCTGCCCTCGTGCTAAGGTTCTTGTTGACATGCGCCACGTGTCAGGTTACGGTACAGAATGATACGGACGATCCGCCACAATGGGCTGAAACGCCTCTTCGAAGACGATGACCCGAGCGGCGTGATTGCGGAACATGCCGGCAAGCTGCGGAGCATTCTGGCGGTTCTTCACGCCGCGCCCACGGTTGCCCACATGGATATGCCGGGGTTTCGGTTGCATCCGCTCAAGGGCGGCATGAAAGGCTTTTGGGCAGTTACCGTGCGCGCCAATTGGCGAGTGATCTTTCGTTTCGACGACGGTGCGGAAGACGTTGATTACGTCGATTACCACTGAGAGGACTTGAGCCATGACGACGACCATGAAAAACCCGCCCCACCCCGGCGTAATCGTATTTGAGGAGTGCATTGAGCCTCTGGGCCTTACGATCACCGGCGCCGCTGAGGCCCTCGGCGTGACGCGCAACACGCTCTCCGAGCTCGTAAACGGCAAGCGCGGCATATCGCCTGAAATGGCCGTAAGACTATCCAGGGTTTTCGGCGGCGCGGAACAAGGCTGGCTGGTGCAGCAGGCGCAATACGACCTTGCCCACGTCCGGCGCGACCGGCTCAAACTGACCAGGCTGAAGGTGGCATAGCGGTTCGCCGCCCGGCGGTATTGTGCTGACTGCCCCGGACGTTGCGATAAAGGCTTCACGCATGATTCGCCAGCGCCCCAGGTCCCAAAATCGGGACTTGGGTCCCCCGGCCAGTAGCGCCGGCTTCCTAGCCGGCTGTCGCGTGGGCTTCCCAGCCCGCGCCTGGCGCTCACCCCGCTGACTCCAGTCCGCGAGCAAATGGGCCTCTCGCAAAGCGAATTTGCCCGCTTAATGCGTGTAAGCGTCAAGACACGGCAAAACTGGGAACAGCGCCGCCGCAACCCCACTGGCCCCCGCTGCCGCCTTGCTCAAGATTGCGCTGACGGCCCCGGATGTTGCGATGAAGGCGCTTCACGCCTGATTCGCCAGCCTCCCAGGTCCCAAAATCGGAACCCTGGGACACCCCATTTTTGCTCAGCCTGCAGGAGCGAGGACCTCGGCCACCCGCTCACTTTGCGTGCACTCCTCGCGGCGACGAATTCACGTACAAAACGATGTCATCCTGAGCGAAGCCGCTCGCGTTTTTTGCGAGCGGCGCAGTCGAAGGATCTGTGGTTCGGGACACGAACAGAGCGACGACTTCCGCGGGGGGCGGGGCTGCAATGCCGACAAGTCTATTGCTGCTTCGATTGTTAGATTGCCGCTCCCATGCCCCAAGAGACGAGACCTGGGCCACCCGTCGAGTGATCTTTCGTTTCGACGACGGAGCGGAAGACGCTGATTACGTCGATTACCACTGAGAGGACTTGAGCCATGACGACGACCATGAAGAACCCGCCCCACCCCGGTGTAATCGTATTTGAGGAGTGCATTGAGCCTCTGTGCCTTACGATCACCGACGCCGCTGAAGCACTCGGCGTGACGCGCAACACGCTTTCCGAACTGGTGAACGGCAAGCGCGGCATATCGCCTGAAATGGCCGTGCGGCTGTCCAGGGTTTTCGGCGGCACGGAGCAAGGCTGGCTGGTGCAACAGGCGCAATACGACCTTGCCCACGTCCAGCGCGACCGGCTCAAACTGACCAGGCTGAAGGTAGCATAGCGGTTCGCCGCCCGGCGGTCTTGTGCTGACTGCCCCGGACGTCGCGATGAAGGCGCTTCATGCCTGATTCGCCAGCCTCCTGATGACGTGAGGCCCGGGTGGGACTATTCGGCTGCTTGTGACTACGGAGAATAAACTGTATCGTACCGTCTTGAGAGGCTTCCTTGGCTCGACTTACTCATCATGCCTTTTTGCTCGGAGGAGCGCTAATAGTAGGAGCGATTTCTTGTTCTGCGCAAGGGCACCGATGCCTGGACAAAATCTATCCCGTCGCTGCATCTCGGACGGGCGCGAACTTCCAGTTCGACCGGACCTTCAAGGGGGATGCGACCGGAGCATTTTCATGTGATCTGCAAATGCGACCATCTGAGCTTCGCATCGCGCTCGATCAATTCCGTAATGGAGTCCTCTATCACGACTCAAAAGACATCCGCCTCGTCGTCGATTTCCCAATCAAAGCATACGTGAGCAGCTCGCTTGAAGTGCCAGCCAGGGTTAGAACAATCACAATCAGAAATGTCTCCGAGTGGTACTCGTTTCAGGATCGCTACTTCTCGCCTATTCAAACGGCGCTTGTGGCCTGTTCTTATCTCGGCAACGTGACACCCACAGGCGGGCGCTCGCCCGGCGTGATGATTGGCTTGGGCGCGTTCTGGTTCCAGTCATTCGTTGGCAGCTGGAGGGTCAGGATAACCGCCGTAAACATTGATCCGATTAACGCCAATTTGCTCGCGAAATCTTGCATTCCGCCGGGAGCTGAGGGGAATTGAAAAAGAATCGATAAGAACAACAACATGTGGCCCACTCATGCTCTTTCCCACTCCGCTTGGCCACCACCGCGGGTGCCCCATCCATGCGGCCGGTTTTGCCGCATGGGCGGGACCGGCCCACGCTCCGGCAGGTGACCCAAGTTTGATAATGCCCCTGCTCGCGGAAGATGGACGCCCCAGAGCCTGCCCTGAGCTTGCCGAAGGGTCTC
>JBOGLX010000101.1:0-23106 GCA_050745765.1 Occallatibacter sp.
CTACTGGGCGCGGCGACGGCCGAGCGACGGCTGCTGGACTGGATCGAAGCGCTCGAACTGGGCAACTTTGCGGAATGCCACAAAATTGCCGGCATCCTTGGACTAGGCCACGGGCAACTGAACCGCCTCTATCTCGAGGCCGTGACCTGGGAAGGGGCGCGGCCCGGCAGCTTCGCGTAAAGCATCTGTCCGCGTCGGGGCAATATGGGAGCGAGAATTGCTGGCCCGCATCGACGGAGCGTTCCGCGCTTCATGGACCTGGCTTAATAGCCGGCCTCGCGCCCGTGCCGCACGGCAAGGATGACGACCTCTTTGCCGTCGTAGCGATAGAGAGCCACATAGGCGCTGTTGCCGAACTCGATGACCCACTCGCGGAATTCGGGAAGGAGTTCTTCGACGGGGCGACCGATTTTGGGATGTTTTCCGATCAACTTGACGCCCTGGCGGATGGCTTTGACACCGCGTTTGGCGGCGTCGCGGCTTTTGGAAGCTAGAAAGTCATGCAGGCGGGCTATGTCGTGCAGGGCAGGCTCAGACCACTTCAAACGTGGCATTCAGGGGCCCCGGCGTCCTCGCCCGCTTCCAGCCTGGCGAGCCACGCATCGGCTTCTTCGGCGGTCGCATGCAGGCCGGTGGTCTGGTAGTGGTTCCAGGCCGCAAGCGCGTCCTGAACAACCTGCTCGCGCTTTTCCTCGCGGGCCACGTACTGCTCGACCGCTTCGCGCATGACCCAATGGGCGGAACGGCGGCGCGCGGATGCCAGGCGCTGCACGCGGTCTTTCAACTGCGGATCGAGCTTGAGGCTGGTGGTGGAGGATGCGGGCATGGCGAGTAGTCCCTAGTGTTACCTGGTGCCACTATAGCATAAATCCGCGCGGGGGTTTGAATGAGTGTGGCCAGCTTACATCAAGGCGAAGAAAGTGGCCAACTCCGCTATGGGGTTGGCTCCCGCTCAGGCGGGGCTGGCGAGTTGGCAAGTTGGCGAACCGTGGCAATTGGTACGGTTGCCATCCCACCCATGCGACAGAAAAAAGTCGCATGGATGGGGCACGGAGACTTGGGCGCGGCAATTGTGGAACCGCTTTAATGGGTCGGAGTCGGAATCTTGGGGTTCCACTTGCTGGCCAGTTCCGGCGTGGACTGCACCTCATCGGCCGGCGGGTTGACGGCTTTGGCGACTTCGACGCCGAAGACATAGCTGGGGCCGAACATGTTGCTGGTGAAGATGACGAGCGATTTATCCGGCGAGAAGCGGACGTTGGGCTCCTCGCGGTAGTTGTGGTGCGACATGTTCACGAGATGCTCGGCGACGAAGATGCCGGGCTGCCAGTAGCCGGGTGCGTTGAGAGCGCCGTCGAGGGGGATCATCTGAGGATGGAGAAGCTCGATCCACTCGCCATCCTTGGCGCGGGCCACCTGTCCGGGATCGCCGCCGTCGTCGCAGAAGAGGGACAGGTCGCGGGTGAGGTTAAAGTGAATGCCCCAGGCGTTGCGGTTCATGTGGTAGGCGGTGCGCTGGCCGGTCTTGAGGTTGTAGCTGGCGAGATAGAAGACCTGGCCTTTGGGGTATTGCCAGTCGTACCAGATGGTTTCGCCGTCGAGGCCCCAGAACTCGTGGCCGGCGATTTCCATGGCCATGGTGCGCTTGTGGATGAGGGTATTGTGTGTGCCGTCGATGTGGATGGTCCAGATGCGGTTCACCTTTTGCCACGGGCCTTCATGGCAGTACAGGAGCAGGTCGGGATCGGTGGGCGAGAAGAGCAGGTGGTTGACCCAGTCGGTGGAGTGGAGCAGGATTCTGATGGTTCCCGGCTTTTCGCCGTGAGGGCCTGGTTCGAGGCGGATGGTGAAGAGCACTAAAGGCAGATGCGCGGCGAGGCGGCGCTCCATCATTTGGCCTTTATTGAAGGGCTGATAGTGCGGGCCTTGCCGGGCACTGGCGATGCGGTTATCGGACGATGATGCGAGTTGGCCGGGGCGCTGTTGCGGGCGAGGAATGGCTGCGCCATAGGCCGCGCCTCTGGGCCCGCCGACGATGTAGGTCCCGGCGGCCAGGGTCTCGTCGGCGTTCACGCTTACGATCATGCGGTGCGGCGGCAGATCGATGAGCTTGCGGATGGCGCCGGTGTCGGTGTTGGCCTTGTAGACCCCGACGACGCCGGTGGCCGGGTCCATTTTGGTGAAGAAGACGCTGTTGGTCTTGTGGCCGACCACCAGGGCGTGGACGCCATACATAAAGCGAGCCATGGGGTTGTTCGCGCCATTTGCCGGGCGCGGCGGATTGGGGACCAGCAGCTTGGTCTTGCGCGTGGCCATATCGAGCACATGAATGCCGTCGGGCGCGGTGTAGATCATTTGCTTGCCGTCTGGGGTGTAGGCGTTGACGTTGAAGTAGAAGCCGCCGGAGTTGGGCTGATCGCTGAGCCGCCAGACGCGGTGGCCGGTGTCTTTGTCCACCCAGGTGCGGGGCGGAGGAGGCATGCCCGGCGCGGTTTGGGCAACGATAACGAGGGGACAGGCAACGGGAACGGCGATGAGAGCGATGGCGGCGAGGGTACGGAGGCCCATGGCGAAGTTCTCCTTCAAATCATGCTTTCGATCGAGCGAATACCCGCCGGGGAGGGGTGCGCGGCTGCGCGGCGAGCGGCCGCAGGCGCCGGCCCGAGGGCACATCCCTTATACACGCTTGAACTATCGAGTGGGAAACATTTTTTCTAAAGAAATCAACGCATAGACTGAGAATGCCGATTGTGGCTGCCGTGAGGGCCGGCGCGAACCGCGGGGGTTGGAAGACCTATACTGGATGCCGAATTGAGTTCGCATCCCAAATCCGCTTTTCAGGAACGACGATGACCAGGATCAGCCGACGTAGATTTCTTGCCGCCGCAGCCTTTACGATGGCCGCGAGCCGCCTTAAAGCGCAAAGCCCGGCGCAGGTTGAGTTCACGCTGCCTGCCGAAGCGGCCGGCCTCCACATGCCGGCCGACTTTGCCGGCCTTTCCTACGAGGTGCAGCAACTGACGGACCCGAGCTTTTTTTCGGCGAAGAATATGGGCCTGATTCGCGAGTTCAGGGCGCTTTCACCGCGAGGCGTGCTGCGGCTGGGCGGCAATACCAGCGAGTTTGGCTACTGGAAGCCCACGCCGGAATCGCCCGAGCCGAAGCATCCGCAGACGCGCGTGGTGGTGGGTGAGCCGAAGCCGGTTTACTATGCCGTGACTGCGGAGGCCGTGCGCAACTTAGAGGAGTTTCTGCGGGCGACGGGATGGACGTGCATTTATGGGATCGGGATGGGGACGAATACGCCGGAGCGGGCGGCGGAGGAGGGCGGGTTTGTGGCCAGTGCTCTCGGGCCGAGCCTGAAGTACTTCCAGATCGGCAACGAGGCGGACCTGTTCGGGCGGCATCTGCGGGACCCGAAGACGTGGTCGGTGAAGACCTACCTCAAGGAGTGGCTGGCGATGGCGCAAGCGGTTGCGAAGCGGGTGCCCGAGGCAAAGTTCGGGATGCCGGACGTAGCTTCAAACGTGGAGTGGCTGACGGAGATTGCGGCGATGTGGCCGGGGGTGGAGAACCCGCCGGACGTGACGACGCTGACGCACCATTACTACTTCGGGGGGCCGGCGACGAATCCGGAGGTGAACATTCCTAACCTGCTGAAGCCGGAGACGATGGCCAAGGTGCAGAAGACGGCGGATGAGGCCAAGGCGGCCGCGGCCAAGATGGGCGCGCGGGTGCGGATGACAGAGGGAAATACGTGCTACCGGGGCGGCAAGCCGGGAGTGTCGGACGTGTTCGCCGCGGCGCTTTGGGCGGCCGACTATTCGCTGCTGCTGGCGAGCAATGGCTATACGGGGGTCAACCTGCACGGGGGCACGGGGAAGTCGGTCGCGAACGGGCTTGGTGGCTTTTTGCCGGGCGACGTGATGCTCAGGGAGGCGGGCGAAACGCCGGCGCAGATCGCCACGCATCCGCACCCGTTCTATACGCCGATTGCGACGTTCGGGGACGCTTACATGCTGGAGCCAGTGGCTTATGGACTGAAGTTTGCCGGGGCGTTCAGCGGCGGGGTTTTCCTGCGTGGCGATCTGACTGCGAAGATCCAGGCAGCGGGGGTGGACGCGACGGCTTATGCGGTGAAACTGGCGGGCGGCGAGACGTCTCTCATCGTTCTGAACAAAGATGCGGAAAAGGACCTGGCTCTGAGCGTGGATTTTGGAACAGGCAAGAGCGGACAGGTTGAGACGGAGACGCTTCATGCGCCGGCTCTGGACAGCCGGGAGGCTCACATTACGCGCGCTGCCAGGCCCGGGCATGTGAAGGACGGCAAATACAACGTCACGGTTCCGCACGCGACCGGGCTTCGGTTGACGCTTAAGGCTTGAGAGAGCGCCTGCAGGCCTGGCCACCGCGCAGCGAAGCAGCCAGGCCTTCCCGTCACTTGCGGCGGATGAACGTCCCGTGCTGCAACTCACCCATGGCCTGGCGCAGCTCCGCCTGCGTATTCATCACGATGGGTCCGTACCACGCTACCGGCTCTTCGAGCGGTTTACCGGAGACGAGCAGGAAACGGATACCTTCGGGACCGGCCTGGACGACGATCTCGTCGCCGCGGTCGAAGAGCACCAACGAATGGTTTTTCGCGTCGTAGGCGGGCTCCGCATTGGGATCGACTGCCGACTCGGTCAACACCGCCTGCGGGTCCGAGGCGTCGCGGAAGGTTCCCGCGCCGGCGAAGACGTAGGCGAAGGCGTTGCGCGTGGTTTCGACCTCGATCCGCTTGCGCTTGTTGGGCGGGACGGAGATGTCGACGTAGCGCGCGTCAACCGACATTGACTCGGTGGCGACGCCCTGGACCGGACCGGTTTTGCCCCAGAACTCGCCGCAGATGATGCGTGCGTGGGCGCCGTCGTCCTCGGTGACCTCGGGGATGGCGCTGGACGGAATGTCCTGGTAGCGCGGATCGGTCATCTTGTGGGCCGCGGGCAGGTTGGCCCAAAGCTGGAAGCCGTGCATGCGGCCGCTCGAGTCGCCCTTGGGCATCTCCTGGTGGAGAATGCCGCTGCCGGCGGTCATCCACTGCACGTCGCCGGCGGTCATGCGGCCCTTGTTGCCGAGGCTGTCGCCGTGCGCCACCTCGCCGGCCAGCACGTAGGTGATGGTCTCGATGCCGCGGTGCGGGTGCCAGGGGAAGCCGGCGAGGTAATCGGCCGGGTTCTCGTTGCGGAAGTCGTCGAGCAAAAGGAACGGGTCGAACTCGGCGGTTTTGCCGAAGCCGAAGGCGCGCTGAAGTTTGACGCCCGCGCCTTCGATGGTGGGTTTGGTCTGGTAGATTTCTTTGACTGCCCGAAGGGACATTTTGCCTCCTGCGCCGTATATCCATTCGATGCGTGGGCCGAATATTCGTTGCAACAACTAATTCAAGGGATCACGGATCAGTGGTCAGGCGAAGTTCGTAGTTCATAGTTCGTAGTTCACAGTTTTCCGCCGCCGATGCCTTGGCTGTGAACTATGAACTATGAACTATGAACTGTGAACTACCCTTTGATGAACTCGACTTCGAGGGTGATGGTGACGTCCTCGCCGACCAGCATTCCGCCGGTTTCGAGGGCGGCGTTCCAGGTGAGGCCGAAGTCTTTGCGGTTGATTTTGGTGGCGGCGGAGAGGCCGACGCGCAGGTTGCCCCAGGGGTCCTTTGCCGGGGCGCTCGGGCCTTCGACGGCGAAGGTGACGGGTTTGGAGACGCCATGGATGGTCAGATCGCCAGTGACGGCCAACTCGCCAGGGCCAGTGCTCTCGATTTTGGTGGATTTGAAGGTCATCTCGGGGTGCTTTTCGGCGTGGAAGAAGTCAGGGCTCTTGAGGTGGCCGTCGCGCTGGTCATCGCTGGTGGAGACGGTGGCCACAGGAATCCTGGCGTCAATCGTGAGGTTGGTGGGGTCCGATTCGTCGAGGGTGAGATTGCCGCTGAGGCTGCTGAACTTGCCTTTCACGTTCGAGATCATCATGTGCTTGACCTTGAACTCTGCCGAGGAGTGGGCAGGGTCGATCTTCCAGGTGGAGACGGCGGCGGGGCTTGCGGTTTCGGTCATAGTGTTTTTTCTCCTTTTCACTGGATTCGATGCGGCAGAAAAGTGTCCGTTGCAACAAGTAATTTGCGAAGGTCTGAATTCCGGGGCGCGGACCAAGTGCGCTATCCTGCCTCGCTGTCTACTGTAGACTGGTAACACTTTCCTTGCGAGTGTGGGAGCGGTGGCGGAAGAGATCGGTCCGGAATTTTGGACCGTCGGTCCGCAGGCCGCCTGTAACGACCTGCGGGCCGTGCTAACGCAAGGGAGGTGAGGACATGGATGAGAAATCGTCCTGGATGCGGGCCGCCGTAAACATCGCCATCGACTGGCGATTCATAATGGCGCTCGTTATCCTCGTCCTGGCGCTACTGCTTAAGTAGCCAAAACTCCCGGGAGGACTCCACCCCTCCTGGGATTGACCTAAGTATAGCAAAACGCCGCAACCGCGGCTTGTCAATCGCTGAGGATCCTGACCGCGAGTTCCTGAAGCCGCTCGGGTTCGGCGATCAGGTCGATGGCGGCGATCATGCCGTGCGCAATTGTAAAGCTCACGGCCACGCGCAGCTTTCCGCCGGGGGCCCAGACCGCCCCCGGCACCCCAGCCACCAGCGCGGGTTGCGCGCCCCGAGCGCGTGTGGAGAAGTTCCCAGCCACGGTTTCAGCGCCGCGGGTTTCGGGCTGTGCGCCGAACTTCTGCGCGGCGGCGTCGGCGCGGACCACAACCTCGGGATCGAGCAGCGCGAGCAGCCCTTCGAAGTTGCCATCGCGGGCGGCGGCGAGGAATGCTTTGACGATTTCTCCGCGGCGCGCGGGGTCGGCGTCCCCGGTTGGAGATGCGCCATGCACGCGGCGGCGGGCGCGGCTGGCGAGCTGACGGGCCGCCGCCGGGGACTTGCCGACGATGGGCGCGATCTCCTCGAAGGGCAGGTCGAACATGTCGTGGAGCACGAAGGCGACGCGCTCGGAGGGCGTGAGATTTTCAAGCACGACGAGCATCGCCAGGCCCACCGAATCTGCCATCACGGTCGCCTGCTCGGGATCGTCAGCGCCATCGCCGGCCGCAGACTCGGGCGCGTCCTCTGCATCCAGCGACTCTTCGCGGTGCGCGGTGCGCGAGCGCAGCATGTCCAGGCAAACTCGGGAGACAACGACCGTGAGCCAACCGCCGAGATTATCGACGCCCTCGGCGCCTGTGCGGCTCAGCCGGAGCCAAGCCTCCTGCACCGCATCGTCGGCTTCGCCCATCGAGCCTAACATGCGGTAGGCAACGCCGCGCAGATGGCCGCGGTTGCGCTCGAATTGTTCGGCCAGCCAATCGCTGTCGCTCACTGTACCGGTGCTCCTGTTCTTTGAATGGCGCGGACGCAGCAGGCGAACTATAGGGGTCCGGCGCCTTCATCGACTGCTCTCAGGCCGCCTTCTTTAGAGGAGAGGCCACGGCATGCGTGCGGCCGCGCGGCCGAAGCGCCCACGACGCCATTGCGATTCCGGCGATGACCAGCGCGGAGACGGCTGGGCCAGGCCCGGCGCCCCGCATGGCGTGGGATGCGACGGCTCCCGTCATTTCAAAGAATACGCCGGCATACGCCCATTCCTTCAGCCGGGGAAAGCCCGGCACAAGCAAGGCGATGACGGCAAGCGCCTTCCACACGCCGATTATGGTGAGAACACACAGCGGGTAGCCAAGCTGGGTAATGACGCCGACCACGTACGGCGTGCGCGCCAGATCCGCTACGGCGCCGTAGGCCAGCGCAAGCACAAGAAGCCCGGTGAAAAGCCAATACCAGACCTGCCTATTTTTCATAGGAACCTCCTCTTGTTTCGACTTCGGCGAGCGCGCGCGGGCTTGCGAAATTGCTCTGCGATTCCGGCCTCATTCACAATCTCAAAATTACGTTCCGGCCCGCCTGTCACATTCCGCCGCAACGCTCCGTCAATCTGGTGACGGGCGAAAGCTGCCCGATGTGACAAGGAGGATTGGAAACCATGCAGGCACGCATGAAAAATCCGGCAATGCTGATTCCTGGCGCCCTGGAGGCGCTGCAGGCACTTGGAAAATTAACCGAAAAGACGGGTCTGCCGGAGCGGACCCTGGGACTGGTCCATCTGCGCGCGAGCCAGATCAACGGCTGCAGCGTGTGCGTGGACATGCACGCGCAGATGCTCAAGCACGGTGGCGATAGCGACGAACGGCTCTTTGCAGTGGCGGCGTGGCGCGACGCGCCCTACTTTACCGACGCGGAACGCGCCGCGCTGGCGCTTACGGAATCGGCGACGCGGCTGAGCGACCGAGCGGACCCGGTTCCGGACGAAGTTTGGTACGAGGCCGCGCAGCACTACAACGAAAAAGAGCTGGCGGGGCTGGTCCTGGCGATTGCAACGATTAATGCATTTAACCGGCTGAACGTGGCCACGCGGCAGGTAGCGGGAGAATGGATAAAGTCGCCCGAAGCCCGCAAGTGGGTGGAAGAAGCGGTGGGGGCGCGCTGAACTGCGGCGGACCGGCGGAGGACGACGCTCAAGCGGCCCCTCGCCGGTCCAACTCTTCCGCGCGCAGCGCGAGACCGTGCGCGACTGAAGTAAATTCGTTCCCGCCGCGAATGCGCTCCTCGCCGAAGCGGGCGGCGAAGATGCGGCGCACGGCGGGGACGAAGGAACTGCCTCCGGTAAGAAAGACGCAGTCGATGTCGCGCGGATGGACGCCGGCTGCGCGGACCAGCGAGTCGATGCAGAGTTCGATGGCGTGCAGCTCATTGGCGATCCACTGCTCAAATTCGGCTCGAGTAACGGGGATGCGCAAATCGATATTGGAAAAGACGGGGTTCGAAAAGGCGGGACCGGGCAAGCGGGGATTGCCATCGCGAAAGCGGAATTCCGCAGTGTGGCTGCGTGACAGCTCGAACTTGACCTGCTGCACCGCCTGATGGAGCTGGTAGCCGAGGTCTTCGTCGACGATGGCGATGAGCGCTTCAATCTTTTCGGGTTCGAGCGCCCGGGCGCGCGCGCTCTTCAAAATCTCTCTCACATTGTTGGTGCGCAGGAAGGATAGATAATGCCAGCGCTCGAGATTGGCGTAGATCCACGCCGGGACGGCGGGCAGTAGCTTGTTGAGGGAGCGCGCCTCGGAGTTCGATCCCAGAGCGGGCGAGACGAGTTTGCGGACGATACGGGCGTCAAAGGCGTCGCCGGCGAGGCCCACGCCGCTGTTGCCGAGCAGGTCCTGTGCGGTGCGCCCGCGGCTGCGCACGCCGGGGCCCACGCGGAGAATGGAAAAGTCGCTGGTGCCTCCGCCAAAGTCTCCGATGAGGATCAGTTCATCGTGGTCTAGAGTGGACTCGTAGGCGCAGGCTGCGGCCACCGGCTCCATTTCGAAATCCACGCGCTCGAAGCCGGCCGCTGCGAACGCCTCGCGCAGCCTGGCCACGGCAAAATCGTCGTCCTCATTCGTTTCGGCTCCTACGAATCGCACCGGACGGCCCACCATGGCCTGGCCAATGGGCCGGCCGAATTGATGCTCGACGTTTTTGCGCAAGTCGCCCAGCATGCGTGAGACGACGCCTTCGAGCTTGTAGCGGTGGCCAAATATCTCGGTGCCGGTGAGCCCGCGGTTGCTGAGATGCGACTTGAGGGACTGAATGAGGCGGCCTTTCTCTTCCGCCTCGAGGTAGCGCTCAATGGCGGCAGGGCCGGTGAGCGAGTGGGCGCGCTTGACTCCGCTCGCCGATTTGACCTGTTCAAAGTAGAGAACGGAGCGGAATGAGGGGGTTTCGGCCCCGCGAAACGGGAACGTGGCGATCCGGATTTGCGTGTCGCCGCTCTTGATGGCCACCGTGCTGTTGGTGGTGCCAAAATCGAGTCCGACAAAATCTATCCGGTCATCCAGGTGCGGCATCTCTGCCATTATTTCGCAGCCGGGAAAGGGCGGTTGCGAATCATCCGCATTCCCTCTCGTTTCGGCACCACGAAATGCACAAGCGGCCCTCCGATTCGCTGGGTTGGCGGGGCTTATCCTCAAGACAGAGAACCCTCCGTGAGCGATTTTGCCCAAACCGTGAAACAGCAAGCCGATATCGTGAAGATTGTCGAGGGTTACATCCGGCTGCGCAAGGCGGGGGCGCAGAATTACACGGGACTGTGCCCGTTTCACAAGGAAAAATCGCCGTCGTTTTCGGTACACGCGGTGCGGCAGTTCTACCACTGCTTCGGCTGCCACGAGTCCGGCGATGTGTTCACCTTTGTGGGCAAGATCGAGAACGTCGGCTTTCCGGAAGCGGTGCGAATCGTGGCGCAGAAGTGCGGGATTGCGCTCCCCAAGCGCGAGTTTTCGTCGCCGGAGGAAGCTGCCGGCGCGCGGTTGCGAGCAAAGCTGCTGGAGTTGCACGAAATTGCCACCGCGTGGTTCGCAGAGCAGTTGCACTCGCCCGAAGGAGCCATTGCGCGCGAGTACCTGGCGGGACGCGGGCTCACGCCGGAGGGAATCAAGGCGTTTCACATCGGCTACGCGCCGGACAGCTTCAGCGCGCTACGCGACCGGCTGAGCGGCGTGGCCGACCAGGAGACGCTGCGGGCGAGCGGTCTATTCGCGTCGAAAGAACAGGGCGACGGAAGCCAGGGACCGATTTACGACCGCTTCCGCAAGCGGGTTACATTTCCCATTGCGAACGAGGGCGGGCGCGTGATCGCCTTTACGGCGCGGGCGCTTGAAACGGGCGACAAGGCCGGCGCCAAGTACGTCAACTCGTCCGAGACGCCCCTTTATATCAAAGGTCAAGTGCTCTTCAACCTCGACAAAGCGAAGACGGCGATCCGGCAGGCGGGTTTTGCGCTGCTCGTCGAGGGGCAGATGGACGCGATCAGCGTGTATCTGCGCGGGATTCAGAATGTGATTGCAACGAGCGGGACGGCCTTCACGGAGCATCAGGTGGCGCTGCTCAAGCGGCACACGCAGAACGTGGTCGTGAACTTCGACCCAGACACGGCTGGGGCGAATGCGGCGGAAAAGTCGATCGCGCTGCTGACCGAGGAGGGGTTTGCGATCAAGATCGTTACGCTGGACGGCGGTCTGGACCCGGACCGGTACGTTCGCGAGCGAGGCGTGGAGGCGTACATCGCGGCGGTGCGAGCGGCGCGGCCGCAGGCCGATTACCTGATCGAACGGGCGCGGACTACGTTTCCGGGCGCAAGCGCGGAGCAGAAGGTGAAGGCGATGAATTTTTTGCTGCCGCACATTCGGAGGATGCCGGAAAAGCTGGCGCGGGACCAGTTCGCGGCAGACGCGGCGCAAAAGCTGGGGATCGATTCGGCGGTGTTGCGCGAAGAACTGCGGCAGGCGGCGCTCAAGCGGCGCGAACGGGTGGAAACGCGGCCGTCGGCGCTGACCGAGGTGGAGAAGGTGCTGTTGCGCGCGCTGGCCGTCACCGATCCGGAGAACGAGGGGGCGCGGCGGCTAGCGGCCGATGCCCTGGCCGCGCAACCTGCCTGGTTTGAGGCGCTTGGAGCGTATACGGCGCTAGAAGCTTTGGCCGGGCGCCAGGCAGCGGACCCGATGGATGTGGTAGAGGACCCGGCGCAGCGGGCTTTGCTGGCCGAGACACTGCTGGGCGAGACGCGGCCGCCGGAGGAGAGCGAGGTTCAGAGCGCCATCCAGGAACTCGAAGAACGCGCGATCGAGAGCCGGCAGCGGGAGTTGCGGACGCTGATAGCAGAGGCCGAGCGCCGCGGGGATTTCGCCCAACTAGTCGTGCTAACGCAGCAAAAACTGGAGCTAGATCGGTCGCTCAGGCGGTTGCACAGTTCAGGGCCGCCGGCACCGTAGCGCGATGCCGAAAAATGTACCCGATCAACTCGTAACTTGCGTCGATTCGGCCCTCTGGCGCGTCTAATTTGTTAGGAGCAGGGACCGGCGGAGCGAATTCACCCGGTCCGTACCCCAAAAGGAACGGCAAAAATCCGGGATTTGTCCCGCGATTTGGGCTGGCGCCGTGGGGCAGACTGTGGTAGTCTATTGATCTCTGTGAGGATACGCGCCCTTTTGCCCCACACATGAGCTGCGGCTCGCGGGCGACCCAGGCGAAACCTGATGCGCGAACATCCTGTTCCGAGCCATCACTTGAAGCCGCTTCTTTGTTGCGGGTGACCGCAGGGTTGCGCCTCCAGCTTGCGCAAAGATTTCCACATGGAAATTTCTTTTGACGCAGGCGAGGCCAAACCCGCGGCATCGGCGTGTGCGGCGGGATGCAATCTGCGACGCGCGGGAGAGTAGGAAAACACTTTGGCGATTGACGACAAATTCGACGACGAAATCCAGGGCCTGATCGATGTGGGCAAGGAAAAAGGCTACCTCACTTACGGCGACGTGAACGACATGCTGCCGGAAGAGATTGGCTCGCCCGACGATCTGGACGACCTCATAACCACCATCGGCACCCAGGGCATCGACCTGCTCGACGCCCCGAAGTTCCCCGGCGACAAGGACTTCGAGCTCGAAGAGGGCGAAGACGTCGAACTGGACCTGACGCCTGGAACGCTTGAAAAGACCAACGACCCGGTGCGCATGTACCTGCGCGAGATGGGCACGGTGCCACTGTTGACGCGCGAGGGCGAAGTGGAGATCGCCAAGCGCATCGAGCGCGGGCAGATGCGCGTGCTCAAGGCGATTTCGCGCTCGCCCATCGTGATCCGCGAGATTGCGGCGCTGGGCGAAGACCTGAAGCGCGGCGTGCGCAACGTGAAGGAAGTCGTGATCTTCGACGAGGAAGAGCTCACCGAAGAGGTGGTGCAGACGCGCGTGCGGTCCACGGTGGCGCGCATCGACCAGCTTGTAAAACACCAGAAGAAGATCGCGCTGCTTGAGGAGAAGCTGGTTCCGGCGGCGGCGGCGGCCACCAAGGCCAGGGCGCGCGAGGCGCGGCGCATCCGCTGGGCGATCGCCCGCGAGAAGGTGTACACCTCGCGGATCGTGCGCGAGCTGAAGTACACGCCCATGGAGCGCAAGCGGCTGCTGGACAAGGTCAACAAGACCGTGGACACGATGCGCACGCTGGAGCGCCAGATTCGCTCGCTCGACCAGAAGTTCGACGCATCGAAGAGTGAGGAACTGAAGAAGGAGTACCGGAGGCAGCAGAAGAACTGCCGCACCGACCTCGAAAAAATCGAGGCGGACGCGGGCGTGTCCATCGGCGAGCTCAAGCGCACCCAGCGCGAGATGATCCAGGGCGACATGGACGCCGAGCAGGCCAAGAGGGAGCTGATCGAAGCCAACCTGCGCCTGGTGGTCTCGATCGCCAAGAAGTACACCAACCGCGGATTGCAGTTCCTCGACCTGATTCAGGAAGGCAACATTGGCCTGATGAAGGCGGTGGACAAATTCGAGTACCGGCGCGGGTACAAGTTCTCGACCTATGCGACGTGGTGGATTCGCCAGGCGATCACGAGGGCTATCGCCGACCAGGCGCGCACTATCCGCATCCCGGTGCACATGATCGAGACCATTAACAAGCTCATCCGCACCAGCCGCCAGTTGGTGCAGGAGCTAGGCCGCGAGCCTTCGAGCGAGGAGATTGCGCGCCGCATGGACATCCCGGTGGCCAAGGTGCGCAAGGTGCTCAAGATAGCGCAGGAGCCGATTTCGCTGGAAACGCCGATCGGCGAAGAAGAGGACTCGCACCTGGGCGACTTCATCGAGGACCGGCAGGCGGTTTCGCCCTCCGAGGCGGTGATCAGCGTGAACCTGAAGGAGTACACCTCCCAGGTTCTGCGCACGCTCACGCCGCGCGAGGAGCGCGTGATCAAGATGCGGTTCGGATTAGAAGACGGCTCCGAGCACACCCTGGAAGAGGTGGGCCAGAGCTTCCAGGTAACGCGCGAGCGCATCCGCCAGATCGAAGCCAAGGCGCTGCGCAAGCTGCGCCATCCCTCGCGCTCGCGCAAGCTGAAGGCGTTCGTTGAGGGCGTGAAGGAGATGTAAGTTCGGCTGAAGTTCAAGCCGATAAGAGCCGGGGCCTTGTGGAAGGGGCCGCGGCTCTTTGTGTTTCAGCGCAAGCGTTGGCTGGGCTCCGCGGCTATTGGCCTTTAGAATTGACAGAGACACCTGTGTTCCGAAGGACAAATTCCAGTCATGATGAAATTTACCCGCCGCCAATTTGGAAAGGCCGTCGCTGCGGCTGCCGCGCTCACCGGAGTTTCGCTTCCACAATCTTCCTTCGGCCAGGCGCCGAGCGGAGGTCTCCAATATCCCGAGGGATTCTTGTGGGGATGCGCCACGTCGTCTTACCAGACGGAAGGCGCGGTCAGCGAGGACGGCCGCAAGCCGTCCGTCTGGGACATCTTTTCGCACACGCCGGGCAAGACGTTTGACAATGAGACCGGCGATATCGCCGACGACTCCTACCATTTATACAAGACCGACATAAAGCTGCTCAAGAATCTCGGCGTTCAGACTTACCGCATGTCGGTGGCGTGGCCGCGAATTTTTCCCGACGGCAAGGGCCAGCCTAACCCCAAAGGGTTGGACTTCTATCAGCGAGTTATCGACGAGTTACTGGCCAATAACATAACTCCCTATGTCACCCTCTTCCATTGGGACCTTCCGGCGGCGCTCCCCGGAGGATGGCAGACGCGCGACACATCGAAGGCATTCGCCGACTACGCGGGTTATGTTACGAAGCATCTTTCCGACCGCGTACACCACTTCATGACGACCAACGAGTTTTCGTGCTTCACCGACCTGGGCTACCGCACGGGCCAATTCGCGCCGGGGCTGCGGCTGCCCAACGCGCAGGCCAACCAGGTGCGGCACAACGGCATTCTGGCGCACGGGCTCGGCGTCGAGGCAATACGCGCCAACGCCGTGGGGCCGGTGCAGGTCGGCCTGGCTGAAAACGCGACCGTGTATGTGCCCGTGATCGAAACGCCCGAACACATCGATGCGGCGCGGCGCGCGACGCGCGAAGGCAACGCGCCCTTCCTGACCGCGGTGATGGAGGGCCGCTATATTGAGAGCTATCTGGAGCGCGAGGGGCCGGACGCGCCGCGCGTGGAGCCCGGCGACATGCAGGCCATTGGCAGCAAGCTCGACTTTGTCGGCCTCAATGTATATACGCCCACCTATGTTCGCGCCGACGGCTCCGCGCGAGGCTATGCAATCGAGACCTGGCCAGCTTCGTTCCCGCGCATGGCCTCGAACTGGATTTATCTCGGCCCCGAGTGCATCTACTGGGCGGTGCGCAACGTGTGCGACTTATGGCATCCGCCGGCCGTTTACATCACGGAGAACGGCTGCTCTTCCGATGACGTAGTTACCCCCGATGGACGCATCGAAGATACCGACCGGTTGATGTATCTGCGCAACCACTTGACGCAGTTACATCGGGCTACTGCCGAGAGTTATCCGGTCAAGGGCTATTTTCTATGGAGCCTTCTCGATAACTTCGAATGGGACGATGGATACAGCAAACGCTTCGGAGTTCACTATGTCGATTTCACGACGCTGACCCGCACGCCGAAGCTGACCGCGGAGTGGTACAAGACAGTCATTGCGCGCAACGCGGTGGTTTAAAGACAGGGAACAGGGAATAGGGAATAGGGAGTAGAAAGGCGGCAGGAGGGTCGGGTGGAATTGGCGAGCCGCTTTGGAGTCGGTATCAAGCCCCAAACGCCGCAAGCTCGGTTTGGGCGCGGTCCAGGTCTTCGGGTACGCCGATGTCCAGGAAGAATCCATCTACAAGATAGGCCGCGGGAGTCAAGCGAGTTATCTCCGGCATGAGAAACCCGGTTTCGAAGGAAAATTTATCGGGCAGCATCGGCGGCCATTGCGTCACTTTTGGCAGCACATACGCGCCGGCATTGATCCATCCGGGGCCAGAGTGGCCTTTTTCCTCGAATCCAGCCACGCGGCGGCCATTCAGGAGCACGCCGCCATAGCGGGCCACGTCTTCGCGGTAAGCTACGGCCATGGTCATGGCGGCGCCTTGCTCCACATGGAAGGCCATCATGGCCGGGTAATCCGCTTCGAGGAAGGTGTCGCCGTTGAGCACGAGAACATTCTGCTCGGCCGCGCGGGCGAGAGCTGCGCGGATGGCGCCTCCGGTGCCCAGCGGGGCGCTCTCGATGGCGTAGTCCAGCGCCATGCCGCGATAATTCAGGCCAAAATGCTCCTGGATCACCGAATAAAGATGGCCCACGGACAAGATGGTTCGCGCGCAGCCGGCGCTCTTGAGCTGGTTGAGGAGGTACTCGAGAAACGGTCGGCCGGCGACCGGGGCCATGGGTTTGGGAATGCCCTGGAGGCGCGCGGCCAGCCGGGTTCCCAGGCCACCGGCAAGAATAATCGCTTCCATGCAGACGATCCCTTGGTCTCCGACCATGTGAATTTGCTTCGGTTCGACTCTGAGCCATCCCAGGTTAGGCGCAAAAACAAAGACGCGCCGAACCTAGGGCACCCAGGATTTGGTGCATCGTCAAGCGGTCACGAGCCTAGTTCTCCGGCCGCGTGAATTTGTTTTAGCTCGACTCTGAGGCGTCCCAGGTTAGGCGCAAAAACAAAGACGCGCCGAACCTGGGGCACCCAGGATTTGGTGCATAATCGAGCGGCCGGAGATCTAACGCGCGACGGCGGCGGCCGCGGCAAAGCGCTCCGCGCCAAAGTAACTGCGCTCGACGATCATGCAGAAGATGTGCTCGAGGGCCAGGTGCGCTTCCTGGATGTGCATGGTGACGTCGGAGGGCATGCGCAGGCAGTAGTCGCAGAGGGCGGGCATCTTGCCCCCTTTTTTCCCCGTTAGCCCGATCGTGGCGATTCCCATCTCGCGGCACAACTCCAGCGCGCGCAGTACGTTGGGCGAGTTGCCGGAGGTGGAGATGCCGAGGAAGACATCGCCGCGTGCGCCGAGGGCCTCAATCTGGCGCGCGAAGGTGCGTTCGTAGCCGTAGTCGTTGCCAATGGCGGTCAGGATGGAGGTGTCGGTGGTCAGGGCGACGGCGCGCATGGCGGGGCGGTCCTGGCAGAGGCGGCTGACAAATTCGGCCACCAGGTGCTGTGCGTCGGCGGCGCTGCCGCCGTTACCGGCGACCATCAGCTTCCGTCCAGCCTTCATTGCGGATGCGGTCGCTTCCCCGGCTTTGGCGAGAGTGAGATGCAGCGGGGTGTCCTTGGCAACCGCCTGGAGGACGGAAAGGCCTTCGGACAACTCCGCCTGGACAAGATCGGTCAAATCATCGGTCACGGAACTCTCCACGCGGTCGCTCCCACCCCAGTGAAATGGCATCTGTAGGCCGTACCGCCTTCCTGGCTGGCGAGGAGAGCGGCTTCGACCCGGTCCTTGCAGATGGGGTCGGTCAGGAACATCATGAATCCGCCGCCGCCCGCTCCCGATATTTTCGCACAATGCGCGCCGGCATCGAGCGAGGTTGCGTACAGGCGATCGATATAGTCGTTGCTGATTTGACTGGCGGTCCTCTTTTTCTGCTCCCAACCGTGGCGGAAGACGTCGTGGAGACGGGGAAAATCGCCGCGCAGCAGACTCTCCTTCATTTGAAACGCCTCTTCCTTGATGGCGTGCATGGCATCGACGGCGAGCTCGTTTTTGTCGCGGACATTGCGTGACTGCTCCTCGATGATGTTGGCGGAAGTTCGCGATTTGCCTGTGAAATAGAGCAGCAGCGAAGCTTCGAGCTCGGAGACAACCCAATCCTTGACGCGCAGGGGATTGACGAGGACGCGGCCGTTATCGCCAAACTCCATAAAGTTGAATCCGCCGAATGCTGCGGCGTACTGATCCTGCTTGCCGCCCTGCAGGCCTGCCTCTTCGCGCTCGATGACGAAAGCGGTATGGGCCAGTTCGTAGTCGCCCAGAGGAAGGCTGAGCCATTCGGCGAACGCGGCGAGCATGGCCACGACCAGCGTGGAAGAAGACCCGAGTCCCGATCCGGCGGGAACGTCGACCTGCGTGCTGATGCGCAGGCTGAGGGGTTTGCCGCCGTTGTACTCCCTGACCATGTGGTTATAGACAGCCTTGAAGAGGTCGAGATGGCCGTCGGGAGCCAGAATCGGCTGGGCGGAATACGCCGCTTTCTGGTGCAGGTCCGCGGAGACGAACTCCACGCTATCGGAATCGAGGGGCTCGAGGGCGCAGTAGGCATAGTAGTCGATGGTGGCGTTGAGAATGGCGCCGCCGAAGAGATCGCAATAGGGGGAAACGTCAGTGCCGCCGCCGGCAAGCCCCAGGCGGAGCGGAGCTCGCGAGCGTATCAGCATGCTAAAGCAGTTCTCCAATCCCTGTGTGTCATTTTGAGCGCTCACCAGCGGGGCCGATTAATCCGACCCGGCCGTACCGGCGGCCAGGATTTGCCGCTGGGGACCCCGGACTTGAACAGGCAAACCGGCAGCCGTTCTTCGGCCCGCACCGGATGGAGCACTCCAGCATAGAGCGATCCCAATCGGGCATGGACCATGAATACATGCTGCGAGGCGCGCCGTCAATGCTCGAAAGAATTCCGCCGTGCGCCCCCCGGCCGGCGCAGGCGCGGATTCGACGGCCACACCGGATCCACGGTTACTGCATCCCGAAACAGCAATCACTGACTGGGTTTTTCCTCCCAGGGGCCCTCGGCGACAGGTCTTCGTCGCTGGGGTGGAAGAAAAAACCACCTTGTCCCGCCGGCAGAAACGGCTAAAAGTACTGTGGATCCGCCCTAGTACCTCGACCGTGTAGTTCCGTGGTCTCCCAGGTCCCGAAAGCGGGACCTGGGTACCCGAATCCGTGGGCTCCGTTACGGATTCACGAAGACGCGGTATTAGTATCCTCCAATCACGCTCAGGGATGCGGCGCCCAGCGCGAACTGAGAGAACAACTGGGAGTAGGCGAGCACGCCGCGCATTGCGGAGGGCTTATAGGTCTTTTCCGGGACGACGATTGTGTCGCCGGGGTAGATGGGCAGGCCGTCGAATTCGTTACCCCAGACCTCGCGGGTGGTGGTGCGGCTGACCACCTCGCCGTCGGCGCGAATCACAAATTCGTGGCGGCGGTCGGCGGCCCTGTCGGCTCCTCCCGCCAAGTGCAGATAAGTTTCCACGCGGCGTCCCTCAGCGTAGAGGAATGAGTTCTGATCGTAAACCGCGCCCACTACGTTGACGACGGAGGGGACTTGGGGAATAACGAAGCGATCGCCGTTCTCAAGCGGGATCTTGGGAATGCTGTCGATCCCGCTGCTGCCGGGCTTGAACGCAAAGACGACGCGTCCGGTGGCGCGTACCTGGCGCAAATTGGCAATGAGGGCCTGCCCGCTCGACTGGGCCGCGGATCCGCCGACCGTTCCTTGCGGCGAACCGGCGAGCGAGGCGGCCAGAGCCATGGAATTGCGCTGGATCTGCAGGCTGAGGCTTTGAACGTACTCGTCGATGCGAGCCTGCTGGATGAGGCGCGTGGACTCCCGCGTGAACTGCGAGCCGTAGAGATAGGCGCTGGGGGTGAATCCTCCGGCGCGCTGCACGAGGTCGCGCAGAGTCTCGCCCGGCCGCACCGAATAGACGCCGCCGTGGACGAACTCGCCGCCAAGGGTAACGAACTTTGTCTGCTGCTCGATGGGCAGGCGAATGTCGGCGGCGGAAAAAATGGTGACCACGTCGCCCGCCTCGAGCGGCAGGTCCTGCGAGGCGTCGCGATCGAGGACCGCCTTGCCGAGATCGAACGGGATCAGGGTGGTCTTCAGCGTCGCCGGATCGAGGCGCTCGATGACGGCGTAGTTCCAGTCGATATCGGGCGCCAGAACCTGGACGCGCGTGGGGCTCACCCCCGGAAAGGTCTGCGACGGGGCGCTCGTCTCTTCAGCCGCCAGCGACGCGCTTCCGGCTCGCTGCTGCGCAGTCAGGTTCTGGTTGGGGTTGTAGCCGGGCTGGCCTGTCCCGGACGCGCCCTGCTGCGAGGCAAGATTCGTCTCCACGGGGTTGTTTCCAGCGGGCTGGCGCATGGAGGAGAGCTGGTCCATCGGCTCGAATTCAGGAGTGGGCAGGCCGAGCTGCGCCCGGCGCCACCAGTAATTGCGTGTGATGAGGGAGTCCTTGTCGGGAATCAGGTCGCTGATGCGCATGCCCGGATGCCAGGCGAAGCGGCCGGGATTGGCGATGTTTCCCCTTAGTATCACGGTCCCGGTGTACCTGGGAATGATGGAATAGACGCGGATGAGGTCGCCGTCGGCTAAGTGCGTGGCCTTGCCGGCCGCGTCGTAGGCGACTTCCATGGCCTGGCGGGACTGGTGGCCGTCGATGCGCTCGATGGAGACGCGCGCATCCGAGGCAACCGCCGACACGCCTCCGGCGTCGTCAATCAGGCTGGAAAGCGTCTCCCCGGCGCCGAGCTCGTAGATGCCCGGATTGCGCACGCTGCCGGTGAGCGCGGCCTGGGGACCGGCCGGAGGAATGAAGATGACGTCGCCGGGAAGCAGCTTGGCGTCCTTGGATTTATCGCCGTGAATGAGCAGGCTGTAAAGGTCGAAGTCGGTAACCACATCGCCGCCGCGGCGAAGCAGAATGTGGCGCATGGAGCCGTGGATAGAGGGACCGCCGGTGGCGAAGACGGCGTCGGCCAGGGTGCTGAGAGAGCTGACGGTGTACATGCCGGGCCGGCGCGCTTCACCCGACACGTAGATTTCAATAGAGCGAATCTGCCCCAGGTCGACGGAGAGGTCGAAGTTTCGGTAAACGCGGCCAATGGCCTGGCGCAGATGCGCATCGATGGCGGAAAACGGCAGCCCGGCCACGTGCACCGTGCCCACCTGGGGTAGATAAATATCGCCGGAGCGATCGACGCGCACATCGGCCTGGAAGTTAATCTGGCCCCAGATACGGATACGCAGCACGTCGTCCGGGCCGATGACGTAATCCGGGGGGACCGGGGCGTTATTGACGGGCGCAAAAGTGGAGGGAACGCTGCGAAAGAGATCGGCGCCGTAGATGGGCAGTACCTGGCCCGTCGTGGAGGCGATGAATTTTTGAAACTCGGTGAGGGGTCCGGGCGGCAGCGCGGCCAGGCGGGCCTGATTCTGCGCTTCCTGGCGGGACCACTGTTCGAGATCGGAATACCCGTTGGGAATCTGCGGCCGGACGCCGGGGACCTGCGACTGGGGAAGCCGAAGCGAAGGATTTGTCTGCGAGCTTTGGCTGGCGCAGGCGGCGGTGCCGGCGAAGAGCGGATCCGAGCAATCCGATGAATTGGAGGTCAGTGGGCTTTGCGGGTAGCCGATTTCCGGCTGCATTTGGGCGTGAGCTGCCGGGGCGATTGCAAGGATCAGGATGAGAAGGCGGAGTCTGCCCGGCGCCATGGCGGGCAATGCTGTCTGCGAGCGGACCGCGCCTGTGACGCGGCCCCTAGCGTCCGTTCCGCACGGAAGAATGCTCATATTCCACGAGTCTAGCACGCCAATGCGGAGCGTTTGCGGTGCGCAAAAGCGCCCTCGAATGGCAGCGGCCAAAGAGAAGACAAACCAAAGGAAGCGGCTCGGCCGAATTTTAGAAATAGTTAATATTCAAAAGTACATCAGACGTTACTCTGGTTCCCGCGTCTGAGAGTACGAACCGCGCTATCTTCAATCGAGCGCATCCTCGATGGACCGGCATTGAAATCCCCTTATGCCATAGTTTGCGCCATCGGGGGCATGGACGAGTGGGAGGGGCTCGTTGGCGCAATGACCGGAATGGGAACGGTTCCCATTTGGCGTTGTCACAAGCAAACGTGATTTTCCATGGGGCGAATTTTGCAAATTCGTAACGACGAAGCTTGAAAGGTCTGGTATATTGCAGTCAATAGCCTATTTCGAACTGGGCATACCCATTCTGCATTGACTGCGTTGTCGTGCAGTGCGTAACGAAGAAGCCAAGACTCGTGAAAGCTAAGCGAGCAACCGGTGGCGTCGCCGATTTGTTTCACCTCGGGACGCACCGCAACTTCGTCCGCGCACGGCAGCGCGTCTAAGGGGGCGTTACTGTCTCCAGACTGTACCCCTGTCTTGCTGAGGAGGATCCGCTTGAGCGTCAACTTGCATGTTCCGGAAAGCATGAAAGCAGCAGTGAAGGATCGCTTCAACCGCGAAAGGAGCGAAGGTATACACACGGTGGGAGCGTCTGGCTCAGTTCCAGTGAAAGTGTGCTCGGAGGCAGTACCCGTGCGCAAGCGCCTCAGCCCGTGGTCGCGCTCAACGGCCAAGCGTGTCTTCGATTGTGCGTGCGTTGTGGCAGCGCTGCCTCTTTTGGTTCCGACGCTTGTGGCCATCGCGCTGACGGTTCGGTGGACATCGCGGGGACCGGTGCTGTTCCTGCAGCAGCGCGTAGGCCGCCACGGCCGGGTCTTCACTATTTTCAAGTTCCGCACCATGGCCGCCGCGGCCACAAACCACACGATCACCACCGCGACCAATCAGCAGTTCACCCCTATCGGACGGTTTCTGCGCCGGTGGAAGATGGACGAGCTGCCGCAATTGCTCAATGTGCTTTTCGGCGACATGAGCCTGGTGGGGCCGCGCCCCAAGATGCTCGAGCATGTGGCGTACAAGCCGCTCTGCCGCCCCGGAATCACCGGCGCGGCGACCCTGGTCTTCGCTCGCGAAGAGAGCATGCTCGACCAAATTCCGAAGCACAGGCTGCAGGACTATTTTCACGACGTCGTTCTTCCCGCCAAGCGCCGCCTCGACGCGGAATATATGGAGCACGCGACTTTCCTCTCCGATCTCAAGCTGATCGTCAACAGCGTGCTGCGGCGATGGGATCCATCGGCGATGCAGAGCCTGATCGGGGTGGAGGTATTTCAGGATCAGATGCACGCGAAAAAAGCGCCTGTGGCCGTGTCGCCGGATGAATCGGCGCTCGTCAGGGTTATGCCCCATCTGGACCGCCCCATCGCCGCCGAATAATTTACAAATATCTGAAAATTTCCGGCCGGGCCATCCGTTCGCCTCCTCTTGAGGAGAAACAGTCCATACGGAAACCGCTCCACCGAGCGCCGTTGAACTGAACCCGATTTCATGACAAAAAGAAACGGCGAAGGGG
>JBOGLX010000102.1:0-45997 GCA_050745765.1 Occallatibacter sp.
GCGTTGCCATTTACATGGGCATGACGCCCGAGCTCGCCATCGCGCTGCTCGCCTGCGCCCGCATCGGCGCGGTCCACTCCGTCATCTTCGGCGGTTTCGCCGCTCACGCCATTTCTGACCGCGTCAATGACTCATCCTGCGTCGCCATCCTCACCCAGGACGGCGCATTCCGCCGCGGCAATGAAATCCCTCTCAAGCGCACTGTCGATGAAGCCGTCGCCTCCTGCCCCACGGTCGAGAACGTCGTCGTCTATCGCCGCACCGGCTCGCCCGTCACCATGGTCAAGGGCCGCGACCACTGGTGGCATGAGCTCGTCGCCCAGGCACCCGCAGACTGCCCTGCCGAATCCATGGATTCCGAGGATCCGCTCTACATCCTTTACACCTCCGGCACCACCGGCAAGCCCAAGGGGCTGGTACACACCACTGGCGGCTACTCCGTCCAAACCTATCTCACCACGAAGTACGTCTTCGATCTGCGCGACGACGACATCTACTGGTGTACGGCGGACATCGGCTGGGTCACCGGCCACTCCTACATCGTCTACGGGCCGCTCCAGAACGGCGCCACGGTGCTCATCTACGAAGGCGCGCCCAACTTCCCCGATTTCTCGCGCTTCTGGAAGATCGTCGACGACCACCGCGTCACTGTTTTCTACACCGCACCCACGGCCATCCGCACCTTCATGAAGTGGGGCAGCGAGTACGTAGAGAAGTTCAAGCTCGATTCGCTGCGCGTGCTCGGCACGGTCGGCGAACCGATCAATCCCGAGGCCTGGATGTGGTACCGCGAGAAGATCGGCCACAACCGCTGTCCGATCGTGGACACCTGGTGGCAGACCGAAACCGGCGCCATCATGATTGCGCCGCTGCCCGGTGCCACGCCCACCAAGCCCGGCTCGGCCACGCGGCCGTTCTTCGGCATCCAGGCGGAGGTCGTCACCCGTCCCGATTCCAAAGGCCAGTTCGAGAAGGTGCCCGCCGGCCACGGCGGGCTGTTGGTTATTCGTAAGCCCTGGCCTTCGATGGCCCGCACCGTCTACGGCGATCCCGAGCGCTACACGAAGACCTACTGGAGCGACGTGCCTGGCTGCTACTTCACCGGCGACGGCGCGCGCCAGGACGCCGACGGCTACTTCTGGCTGATGGGCCGCGTGGACGACGTGATCAACGTCAGCGGCCACCGGCTGGGCACCATGGAGGTCGAATCGGCGCTCGTTGCCCACCCCAAAGTTGCAGAAGCCGCCGTCGTCGGCCGCCCCGACGATTTGAAAGGCCAGGCCATCTCCGCTTTTGTCACCCTCGAAAGCGGCAACCGGCCGTCTGCCGAATTGAAGGACGAGTTGCGCAAGTGGGTCACCAAAGAGATTGGCGCGCTGGCCCGCCCCGACGACATTCGCTTTACCGAAGCTCTGCCCAAGACCCGCAGCGGCAAAATCATGCGCCGCCTGCTCCGCGACCTGGCCACCCACGGCGAAATCAAGGGCGACACGACGACGCTCGAAGACTTCAGCGTGATTGCCAAGCTGCGCGAAACCGAGGAGGGATGAACGGATCGGCCGAGTCTCGCCCACGCCGCTTGCGTTACGGCGTCGCTGTGAGCCTCGATGGCTTCATCGCCGGACCCAACGGCGAGTACGACTGGATTGTCCACGATCCAGCGATCGATTTCGCCGCGATGTTCGCACAATACGACACGCTGCTCATGGGTCGGCGAACATATGAGGTCGCCAAGGTCAAAGTCGCTGACGCGGCCAGCTTGGGCCATCGCTGGATCGTCGTATCGCGTACCCTGAAGCCGGAGGAATACCCCGCCGTCACCATCCTGAGCAGCGGCGTTTTCGAGGCGGTCGCCGTATTAAAAGCGCAGCCGGGCAAAGACATCTGGCTCTTCGGCGGCGGCGTGCTTTTTCGCAGCCTGCTCGACGCCGGCATCGTCGATACGGTTGAGCTGGCGCTGGTGCCGGTAATGCTCGGAAGCGGAGTCCCGCTACTGCCGGAGGGACGGCGCAGACAACTTCATCTTGAGGAGTGCAAGCCGCTGCCAAGCGGAATTCTCCTGCTCAAATACTCGATCATGCATCCCTGACGGCCGTGGAGTTGACGCCCACCCCCAAACGCCCCTAACCTCAAACCATGGTCCTTCAGCTCACCGACGAGCAGGAAGCCCAACTTTCCCGCATTGCTGCCGAAGCCGGCAAAGCGGTTGAAGACTTGGCGCGCGAGGCCGTGGACCGCTTCCTGACCGAAGAGGCCCATTTCCGCAGCGCCGTCCTGGCCGGGCAGCAAGCCGCCGAGCGCGGTGATTTTGTCCCTACGCCCGAAGTCTGGGCGAAGGTCGAGCGAGTACTCGGAGGCTGAGAACTCCGGATGGCGGGCCCGATGCAAGTACGATGGACCGCACCCGCCGCACAAGCCTTGAGGAAATCGCCAATTACATTCGAAAAGACAATCCTTCCGCCGCACGGGCCGTCGCCGAAACGCTCTTTGAGGCCGCCAACGGGCTGGAAATCTTGCCTTACCGGGGCCGCATAGGAAGAATTGAAGGCACCCGCGAGTTGATTATTCCTCGCCTGCCCTACATTGTCGTGTATCAGGTGATGAGCCAGGCGGTTCATATCCTGCACATCTATCACGGCGCTCGAAACTGGCCCGGCGGCGAGACGTGATCGTGCCAATATGATCCATTCGATCCCCTCCGCCTCGCCGTGAGGGTAAAATCGGACCCAAGGTGGCCCAGCGCCAATCTTAATTCCCGAAAGATGAGTTCTTCTATTCTCAATGACCCCATGCACGCGCTCACCACGGGCTTTCTCGGCCTCGTCTGGGGCGCTCTCGGAGTGATGTACGCAAAGCATCTGGAAGTGGGGTCACGGAGTCATCCGCGCACCAACCCGCATCCGCTTTGCAGCTTCATTCGATTCGGCTCCGCCGTCATTTTTTTCGGCGGCCTCTGCCTTATCGGCGTGGGCGGCTGGTTTTTGATGACTCACACAGCCGTGCAGAAGTAGTCTCGAAGCGCCTCCCGCTTCAACATCGAGGCGCAGTCGATCAACGGTACACTTTGGGCAGCCGTGGGGCGCGAGTTGCAAGCCCAAGCCGGTCAGCGTCGTTTCCGGCGTACAATCGAAGCCACGGAGGTCCGCTGCAATGGCCGCAACTGCAACCCTGATCTCGGCCGAAGAATACCTCCGGACCGTCACCGATCCAGATTGCGAGTACATCGAAGGAATTCTGGAGGAACGGCCCGTGGGTGAGTACGACCATTCTACCTGGCAGACAATCCTGGCCGGCTTTTTTAACGCCCGGCCTGCAGAGTGGGGAGTAAAAGCGCGCACCGAACTGCGCGTACAAGTCGCCGCAGACCGATTCCGCGTTCCCGACGTCACGCTCCTCAGCCGCAGCGCCCCGCGCGAACAGATCGTCACCCATCCGCCCCTCGCCGTCTTCGAGATTCTTTCCCCGGAAGACGCGATGACTCGCATGTTGGAGAAACTCGCCGACTACGAACGCATGGGCATTGAGGCCATCTGGGTCATCGAGCCTAAGAAACAGCTCTACTACCGCTATCGCGGCGGCCAGCTCACTCCCGGCGCAGTCTTCGAACTGCCCGGCGGCGCCTTCAGCGTCCCATTCGCTGAAATCGCCGCGCTGGCCGATTGACCTTCCCGAATAAAGAACTAGATGAGACCCCCCTCAGAACCGGTATGCCATCCCGATGGCTCCTCGCGGGTTCCATGTCCGATGCGGCGAATAGGAGAGCGTAGACGAATTGTTGGCCAGAGAGAATGAACCGCCAATCCGGTCACCGGAGATGCGCAGGGCCAGGTGCCTGCCCATCCTCCACTCAATTCCGCCGCCCACGCCGCCCGAGAAAGAAACGTTGGGTGTCATGTTTTCGCCGCCCGTGTGTTCGCCGCCCATCAGGCCGCGAAAAAATCCGTCCACCGGCCCGTATAGGTTGGCGCGGAATTCAGGGCCAATCAGGAACGAATCGATCACCGGCTTGCCGGGATTGCCCGCGCCCGTCGCCCATTTGTATTCGTCGCCGACAGCGGTGATGGCGAAGTGTCTGCCCCAATCGCGGCTGACGACCACCTGCACGCCCTGCAGCCCATGACGCGACTGGTTTACCTGGTTCAGCGAGCTGTAGGCGTAGCCGGCCATCACTTCGTATTTAAGAACGGGCGCCGGCGGCGCGGGCGGGCCGGACTGAGATTCCGGAGCAACCTGGCTCATCGCCGCCAGCGGCATCAGTGCGGCGGCCGCAATCGATAGAAAAAACGTACTCTTCAAATGAAAACTCTCCTCAACTCCGTGCTTTGGCGCTCCTCCAGCATCCGGGGTCCAGCCGCGGAGCGCGTTCCATCGCTGTTTTTCGGTACATCTATAGACTATCCTCTAACCCCCGCTTCCATGAAGGGCCATTCAAATCCTCCCGGAACCGGCTCGCCCCGGTCAATCGGTTTGCCGTTGCCGCCAGTCACTCAGACGGCGCCCGCGCGCGGAAGATAGCGGCCGGACTCGACAACGCCCGGACTCGACAGCGCCCGCCTCCGCGTCACGCTTCCAGATACCAGGGAATGTTGATCACGATGATGCGCCGGTTGCCGCGCATGAGCAGAATCACCTTCAGCAGGTCCGCGCGCCGGTTGTGCAGCAATCCCTCCCACCAGTGGCGCACCACCAACTCCGGGACGAGCACGCAGATCTTGTGAAACTCCGTCTCCCGCTCCACATTCAGCACGTACTCCACCACCGGCTGCAGAACGTAGCGAAAGGGCGACTTGAGCGTAACCAGCCGCGGCACGCACTTGCCGGCCGAGCGCAGCGGCGCGGCGATCCTCTCCTCCCACTGGTCGCAGAACGGATCGGTGTCGCCCGCGGTGAGCACGTGAACGCAGCGAATGTCGCTGGACATCGAGAGCGCGAAAACCAGCGCCTTCTCCGAGATGCGGCTCCAGCGGTCGATGGGCAGCACCACAATTGGCTCCGTAACCTCGGCGGCGACAATGGGCCGCTGCAGATCGATCTCGCGCGCCACCTGCGCGTAGTGCCGCTTTACGGCGCGCATCGTAACGATCATCGCCGCCACCAGCAGCGCCGTAATCCATGCGCCGGCCGTGAATTTGGCCACCAGCACCACCAGCGTGGTGATGCCCGTGGCCGCCGCGCCCAGTCCGCTCAGCGCCGTGCGCAGCGGCGCACCGCCCTTGCGCCGCCAGTGCATCACCATGCCGGCCTGCGAAAGCGTGAACGCCAGGAACGCGCCGATCGCGAACAGCGGAATCAGCCGGTCCGTGACGCCGCCAAAAAGAATCAACAGCAGCGCCGTAAGCCCCACGAGCACGTAAATGCCCCACGAGTAAAGCAGCCGCCGGCCGCGAATCAGAAAAACGTGGGGCAGGTAGTCGTTGAGGGCGATGGCGCGCGTAAGGCGCGGAAAATCGGCGAACGCGGTGTTGGCCGAAAGAGCCAGCACCAGCAGCACCGACGCAATGGTCACGTAGTAAAACCCTCCGTGACCCATCACCGCGCTGGTCAGCATCGAGAGCACGCTTTGGTAGCCGGGGCTGTCCGGATTGGTCGCGCCGATGCCGTATGCGCGGCAAAGCAGCGCAATCCCCGCCAGCAGCACGGCCAGCAGCACGATGATGATGGTCAGCGTGGCCTTGGCATTTTTCCGCCTGTCGTCGCGGAAGGCCATCACGCCGTTGCTCACCGCCTCCACGCCGGTCATGGCCGTGCAACCGGATGAAAACACCTTGAGCAGCAGCCACCAGCTCACGGCCATGGTCGCGGCCGGCAGCACGTGCAGCGGCGTCACCGCGTGCGGATGGCCGCCGCTCCTGAGAACGTGCCACCCGCCCACGCCGATCACAATGAGCAGCGTACACGTGAACATATAGGTGGGAATCATAAACACCACGCCGGTGTCGCGCACCCCGCGCATGTTTACCAGCGTGAGAACGGCGAGCACGCCCAGGCACAGCGCAAGCGTGTGCGGCTGCAGCGCGGGCACGGCGGAGATGAGCGCGCCCACGCCGGCTGAAATACCCACCGCCGCGGTGAGAACGTAGTCGATCATCAGCGCCGCCGCGGCCAGCAGACCCGCGCCTTCGCCCAGATTTTCCGTGGCCACGGTGTACGAGCCGCCGCCCTGCGGATACGCCTCGATTGTCTGCCGGTAGCTGAAGTAGACGATGGCGAGCAGGCAAACGATGGCCGCGCTCACCGGCACAATGTAGCGCACGCCCATCAGGCCGAGCGGGATGAGCAGCGTCAGCGCCGCCTCCGGCCCGTATGCCGCGGAGCTCAGCGCGTCCAGCCCGAAGATCGGCACGCCGGTCAGCGGCCCGATCTGCTCGGCGCGCTCCTCGCTCGTCGCCAGCGGCCGTCCGAAAAGCAGGTTCACAATGCGCGTCGAAATGGCCATCGAGTGCTTTCCGGCAGCCCGAAACTTGCCACGGGGAAGGCCGCCGATGGCATTGTCTCATGGGAAGGCGGGGGATCAGAGATCAGGGGTCAGAGATCAGAGATCAGGGGTCAAGGCAGTCGCATTTAGAACCCGTGGCAGGAACTGAACGACGCCTGGCCGTCAATCTGAGGAAAACTCGCACATTTCGGGCTTTGTAACAGGGCACGACTTTAGTCGGGCCGCAAAAGCGTCCAAAAAATCGACGGGCTTCAGCCCCTGCCGCGCTCGCCTTTGCCGTATGGATCGAGTTCCTGCGAATTTTTGCGACCTGTAAAATCCAAATGCGAATGTGCTGGGTCAGGGGTCAGCGAGGTGGGAACCTCGCCTGCCGCCGTTCAGACCGCGGAGACCGGCTGAAGAAGCTCCCCAACCCGCGTGATGCGGAAAAGCTCCTGCACGCGCGAGCTGGCTCCGGTGACAATCAGCCGTACGCCCCTGGCCTGACAGCGAACATAAAGGCACAAGCACACCGAGACCCGCCGAATCCATATAGGGCACCTCTGTCAGGTCGACCAGGTGAATTCGCGGCTCCTTTCCGCCGGGCGGAGAGTCAAAAAGACTGTCAAACGCTTCCGGGGATATGGAACCGTACATATCCCTCGCGGTGAAGGGTCCGGAGACACGGAAGTCGATGTTGCCGGACTCTTCGCTCTCGTGACGTTCAATCGTGAAGCTGGAACTCTTCCACATCTGGGCAGCGGCCTGTGCCATCTTAAGCTCCCTTCACGCGCGCGTTCATGCTTGGCCAACGTCAGCCGGGCTGCAGCGGCCTACCGCGGCTGGGCGGCGGTGCGCAAATACGGCTTCACAGTCTTGTATCCGGGGAATTTAATGTTTGCGTCCGTGTTGGATACCGAGCCCGCGATGATCACCTCTTCGCCTTGCCGCCAGTTTGCGGGAGTTGATACAGGGTGCCTCGCCGTGAGCTGGATCGAATCGAGGGCACGGAGTATTTCGTCGAAGTTGCGGCCGGTGCTCATCGGGTAACTGAGCGTGAGCTTGATCTTCTTGTCCGGGCCGACGACGAAGACGGTGCGCACGGTGGCATTGGTGGCTGCGGTGCGGCCGTCGCTTGAATTCCCCGCATCGGCCGGCAGCATGTCGTAAAGCTTGGCGATTTTGAGCTGAGTGTCGCCGATCATGGGATAGTTGACACTGTGACCCTGGGTCTCTTCAATGTCCGGTATCCATTCTCCGTGGCTGCTGACGGGGTCCACGCTCAGCCCGATAATTTTGCAGTTTCGCTTGGCGAATTCGGGTTCGAGGCCGGCCATGTAGCCGAGCTCGGTGGTGCAGACGGGAGTAAAGTCTTTGGGGTGCGAAAACAAGATCGCCCACCCATCGCCGATCCACTCGTGGAAGTTGATCGTGCCCTGGGTCGTATCGGCGGAAAAATCGGGGGCTACATCGTTGATGCGCAAACTCATGATGATCTCCGGAAAGGGGAATTTTCTAAAGCGAAATGCCCGCCCGCGTAGTATACCGGGTGAAGCTTCGGCGGGAAATGTTAAAGTTCCGCGTCTTTGGTTCGCCGTCATGGGGACGCCGTCAGGAGGGCGCCGTCAGGCTTCCGAGACTACCGGCAGTTCAGCGGCATCCCAGGCGGCGAGGCCGCCGGCCATTTCGATCAGGTTCGTGACTCCATGCTGGTGCAGGATGCCGGCGGCGATCGAGGAGCGGTAGCCGCCCGCGCAATGTACGGCGATGCGGCGGCCGCGGGGGATTTCGGCGATGCGCTCCTCTAAATGGTTGAGCGGAACGTTTACGCTGCCGGCGATGTGTCTGGAAGCCCACTCGCGTGGATTCCTGATGTCGAGCACCATGGGCGGGTCGGCGCCGGCCAGCTCCTCGGCCAGCATCGGGGCGCTGCCGCGCTCCGTGGGCCAGACCAGGTCCGGCCGCCCCGCGAGCGCTTCCATTCCCCCGCGCAGGTAGCCCTTGACGTGATCGAAACCGATGCGGCCCAGACGCAGGGCGGCTTCGTGCTCGCGTCCTGGCTCGGCGACGATGACGATGGGCCGGGCGCGGTCAAGCAGGGTGCCCGACCAGGTGGCGAATTGCCCGCCGAGTCCGATGTTGATGCTGCCGGCAAGATGGCCCGTGGCGTACTCGGCGGGGTCGCGGACGTCGAGAACCTGCAGGCCCGCATCCCCCATGCGCAGCACCTCGTCAAGATCGATCGGATGCAGCGTTCGTTCCAGGTTCTTGTCCAGCGTGGTTCGCTCGCGAGTATTGAGGATGGCGTCGTAGGTGAAGTACGCCGGAGCGTCGGGCTGATCGGCGGTGACGAGTCGGATGAACTGCTCCTTCGACATGGGCTGTAAGGCGTAATTGAAGCGCCGCTGATCGCCGAGCGAAGAGACGGTGTCGGAGGAGAGTTGCTTTCCGCACAGAGAGCCGGCGCCGTGCGCGGGGTAGACCAGCGTCTCGTCGGGCAGCGTGAGGAGCTTGGTGTGCAGTGACTCGTAAAGGTGCGCGCCGAGGTCGTTGGCAGTCCAGCCGAGCGAGGCGCGCAGGTCGGGCCGGCCAACGTCGCCGATGAAAAGCGTGTCGCCGGTGAGGACTGCGTGAGGCCTGTCCGGGTCTTTGTCAAGATCGAAGACGAGGATCGAAATGGACTCGATGGTGTGGCCGGGGGTTTCGAGGATCTGCAGGCGCAGGCCGGGGAAGTTGAGGGTGTCTCCGTCTTTCATCGGCACAAATGCGTATTCAGCCTGTGCGCGGGCGCCGAGATGGATGGCCGCGCCGCAGCGGTCGCGCAGCTCCAGGTGGCCGGCTACGAAGTCGGCGTGAAAGTGGCTGAGGAAGACGTGGCGAATCTGGAGACCGAATTTCTCGGCGTCGGCCAGGTACTGCTGAATGTCGCGCTGCGGGTCGACGACGATGGCGGTCGAGCTGGCCTCGTCTCCGATGAGATAGGACGCGTGCGCCAGACAGCCGAGGTAGTACTGTTTCAGGATCATGGGACTCAACCCAGATTACCGCAACGCGTTCAGATGCGTTCTGCGCGTGCGAATTGCAGCGAGTTCTGCTGGCCGTGCTGCGATAATTTACAAGAAAGCACGAACCGCGGAGGCGCGAAATGGATCTCGTGGAGCTTGTCGGAAACACCCCCCTGGTGGAATTGCGCCGGGTGAACCCGAACCCTGGCGTGCGCCTGCTCGGCAAGGTCGAGGGCAAAAATCCTGGCTCGTCCGTCAAGGACCGCGCGGCAAAGTTCATGATCGAAGGCGCGGAGAAACGCGGCGAGCTGAAGCCGGGAGTGCGCATCATGGAGCCGACCAGCGGCAACACCGGAATTGCACTGGCCATGATCGCGGCCATCAAGGGGTTCGAGATCGAGCTGGTGATGCCCGCCAGCTCGACCGCCGAGCGCGTGGCCACCATGGAAGCCTTTGGCGCCAAAGTGACCCTCACGCCCGCCGCTGCGGGAATGGAAGGCGCCATCGATTTTGTACGCGCGCAGGTGGCGAAGGGCGGCGTGCTGATGCTGAACCAGTTTGGCAATCCCGACAATTCGCGCGCCCATTACGAGACCACCGGGCCGGAAATCTGGCGGGACACGAAGGGGACCATCACTCATTTCGTATCGGCGATGGGAACCACCGGAACCATCATGGGGACTTCGAGATTTTTGAAGGAACAGAATCCGTCGGTGCGGATCGTGGGCGTGCAGCCTTCAGAAGGCGCGCATATTCCCGGAATCCGCCGCTGGCCGAAAGAATATCTGCCCGCCATCTTTGAGCCGAAGCGCGTGGACGCGACCATGGACGTGAGACAAAAAGAGGCCGAAGAGATGGCGCGCAGGCTGGCGCGTGAGGAAGGACTCTTTGCCGGCGTTTCTTCAGGAGGAGCCTGTGCGGCGGCTTGCCGGCTGGCGGGGACGCTCGATTCCGGCACGATCGTCTTCGTGCTGTGCGACCAGGGCGACCGGTATCTTTCGAGCGACCTTTTCTCAACCAGCGTTGCGGGTGGCGACCGAAGGAGAAGCGACTGATGGCCGCGAACATGCAGATCAAGCCCACGCAGATCAGGCCCACGCCGATCAAGCCCACGCAAATCAAGTTAGTCCAGACCGGACCGGCCAAATTCACGGCCACCAACGCCGCGGGCGCGACCGGCACGATCGACGGCCCCGCCGATATGGGCGGCGAGAACGCGGGGTTGCGCCCCATGGAGACGCTGCTGTCGGCGCTGGCCGGGTGCAGTTCGCTCGACGTGATCCACATCATGAAGAAACAACGCGAAAACCTGGAACGCCTCGAGGTGGAAGTGGAGGGCGAACGGGCAGACGCCGTTCCTGCGGTGTTCACCAGGATTCACCTGCGCTTCAAAGGGTATGGCCCCATCGACCTCCTGAAATTCCAAAAAGCTGTCGAACTTTCCATGGAGAAGTACTGTTCGGTCTCGAAGATGCTCGAGCCTTCGGTGGTCATCACCGCCGAGGGCGTTCTGGGATAAATCCGGAGCGTCTTCAGGCGGGGTTGCAGCGCGGAATTCGAACTGTCTTCGCAGCGCCTCTGCGGGGGCCCAGACCGTGACTTGCTGGTTTCGCAATCGAGCCCAGGAATTTGGGCGCCCCAGAGCCTGCCCTGAGCCTGCCGAAGGGTCTCGTTTTTGAGAATCTGGGAAGGCTCGGCATTCGCGCAGCCTCTATCTTATTGCCTCGGCGTATCATCGAGCTTCGTGGTCCCAATGCGCACCACCGGCGACGCGCCCTTCAGATACTCCGGATCCATCTCCGCAATATCCGCTCGATAACTCACGCTGTCTGCGGTCGGAAAGTTAGCCGGAACCTTCTGCGTAACCTTGCCCGTTGCCGCCCACTCCGTCCCGCGCTGAAAAATGGTCATGAATCCCACCCCGCTCAGCGCAAAAACATCGTGGCCCATAGTGGTGTGAAAGATTCTCCCCTTGCCGTAGTGCACCACCATGATCATTGGCTCGTCGCGGCCCGTGCCTTTGTTCTTCGGGTCGGAGTAAGCCGTCGCCAGCACGGTCATATTCTTGCCTGGCCCGCGCAGCGTCGCGTAGAGCTCGTCGTTCACGTGCATCCACACCGCCGGCAACCCCTTCATGATGGGATGCTCAGGGTCGCGCGTCACCACCTGGAACGGCAGCCGCGCGCCGTGCGAGCCCGTGGGACCAGGCGAATCGTCAGAGACCAGCTTGCCGTCCCAGTAATACCAGTAAGGGCCGGCCGTTTCGGTGCGCCCTCTCCACCCGCCAATGCCGATCATCAGGTTATACGCCGGCCAACTCGGAAAGGCGTTGTCCGCCGCGTGTACGATAACCAGGCCGCCGCCATTGCTTACATACTTTTCAAACCCGGCGCGCAGCCTCGCCGGCCAGTCGGGCGCGTCGTAATTCATCACGATAACCCGATAATCATTCCATTTCGGATCGAAGTCGCTGAAGCCTTCCGCCGATGGCGGCGCCGTAACCACCGTGACCTGAAACAAGCCGGTCTCTTCCAGCTCCATCTTGAGCACGGGCGTGGTAAGCCGCCAGTTATGGTAAGGGCCGCCGCTCTCGCCGTCCAGAATCATGACGTGAATGGGCGTTGCGGCGTGGGCTGCGCATACCAACGCGGCCGGAAGCATGGCGAAAAGAAGTCCCTTCATAGTCGGCCTTTCAATCGCAATCGAGCTATCTGGGTATGATAGAGGAGTATCGCAGGTTTCCGAGCGCCGCATCTCCGGGGGCAGGCCTCGGAACTGCTGACAGGGGTTTGGCCGGGCAGTTTCGATGCAGCCGCCACCGTGCGCTATGCTCAAATCCAGTATGTCCCCCGGCAGTCCCAACCCGGACGCGAGCACACAAACGAGCCCCCAAGCGAGTCTTGACCTCTTCGCCTGCTTTCATCCGGTGACCGCGGCCTGGTTCCGCGCGGTCTTTGACGCGCCCACCGCGCCCCAGCGCATGGGCTGGCCGGCCATCGCGCGCGGCGAGAGCACGCTGATTCTCGCGCCCACCGGCACCGGAAAAACGCTCGCCGCATTTCTCTGGTGCCTCGATCGGCTCATGCTCCAGCCCCACGCCGCGGATAGCCGTCCGGTCTGCCGAGTGGTTTACGTCTCGCCGCTCAAAGCCCTCGCCGTAGACGTGGAGCGCAATCTCCGCTCGCCGCTTGCCGGCATCGCCAACATGGCGCGCCGCATGGGCGTCGATTTCCGCGAGCCGCAGATAAGCGTGCGCACCGGCGACACGCCGCAGCGCGAACGCGCCCGCTTCGCGCGCCATCCCGCGGAAATCCTCATCACCACGCCGGAGTCGCTCTATCTCATCCTCACTTCGCATGCGGCCGAAGCGTTGCGCACCGTGGACACGGTGATCGTCGACGAAATTCACGCCCTCGTTCCCACCAAGCGCGGCGCCCATCTCGCTCTCTCGCTCGAACGGCTTGAAGCGCTCACGAGAAAGCGCATCCAGCGCATCGGACTCTCCGCCACGCAACGCCCGCTTGAAGAAGTAGCTCGCTTCCTCGGTGGAGTGGAAGTACAGGGACCAGGGACTAGGGACGAGGGACTAGCAGATAAGCCGAGCACGATGCCGGCCTCAATAGCCGACACTGCGCTCGGCTACCAGGGTGAAGAGTCCGGTGCGGGCGCCGATGGGCCCCTAGTCCCTAGTCCCTATTCCCTAGTCCCTGGCGCGCCTGAGGGCGCGCCGCCCTGCTACCGCCCCGTCACCATCGTCAACGCCGCGCAGCCCAAGCAGCTCAAGCTGCGCATTGAAGTTCCCGTCGAAGACATGGCGCGTCTCGGCGAGCAAGAAGAGATCCCGACGGGTCCGGCTTCGCAGATGCCCCGCCGCGTCTCCATCTGGAACTCCATTCATCCGCGGCTTCTCGAAATCGTCCGCGAGCGTCACTCGACCATTCTCTTCGTCAACGCCCGTCAAATCGCCGAGCGGCTTGCCGGCGCGCTCAACGATCTGGCCGGCGAGCCCATCGCCCGCGCCCATCACGGGTCGCTCGCCGCCGCGCAGCGCGCCGTCATCGAGGAGCAGCTAAAAGCCGGACAGATTCGCGCCCTCTGCGCCACCTCCACGCTCGAGCTCGGCATCGACATGGGCGCCGTCGATCTCGTCATTCAAATCGAGTCGCCGCCCTCGGTGGCCAGCGGCATGCAGCGCATCGGCCGCGCCGGCCATCACGTCGATGCCGTCAGCGAGGGGATCATCTTTCCCAAGTATCGCGCCGATCTCGTCGCCTGCGCCGCCGTCACCCGCGCCATGCACGACGGCCACATCGAGTCCACGCGCTTCCCGCGCAATCCCATCGACGTTCTCGCGCAGCAATTGGTCGCGATCGTCGCCCATCCGCCGCAGAAAACAGGGACCAGGGATCAGGGGTCAGGGATCAGAAAAACCGCGGACGCCCCACAATCCGAATCTGCGCCAGAAAAGGACGCGGGCATTAAGAAGGGTACAGGCTCTAGCCCGTACATTAACGCCCCCAAATCGGGCCGGGCTTTAGACCCTGAGGCAAGTTCTCCGGAAAAACCCGAAGTCAGCGTCGATTTCCTCTTCGACCTCGTCCGCCGCGCCGCTCCCTTCGCCGGCCTCGCGCGCTCTTCATTTGAAGGCGTGCTCGATCTGCTCAGCGGCCGCTATCCCTCCGACGAATTCGCCGAACTGCGCCCACGCCTCACCTGGGACCGCATCCGCAACACCGTCACAGCGCGCGACGGCGCCGCCCGCCTCGCCATCCTCAACGCCGGCACCATCCCCGACCGCGGCCTCTACGGCGTCTTCCTCGCCTACAACGAAGGCAAAGCCGTGCGCGTGGGCGAGCTCGACGAAGAGATGGTCTTCGAATCGCATCCCAACGAGACCTTCATCCTCGGCGCATCCACGTGGCGCATCGTGGACATCACCCACGACCGCGTCCTCGTCACGCCCGCTCCCGGCGAGCCCGGCAAAATGCCCTTCTGGAAAGGCGACGGCCCCGGCCGCCCGCTCGAATTCGGCCGCCGCATCGGCGCCATGGTCCGCGAGCTGCGCGCGCTGCCCAAGCCCGCCGCGCTCACACGCCTGGTCGCCGAGCACGATCTCGACCCCGGCGCCGCCGAAAACCTCATGCAGTTTCTCGCCGATCAGGAGGCCGCAACCGAGGCCGTCCCCGACGACCGGACCATAGTGATTGAACGCGTGCGCGACGAGCTCGGCGACTGGCGCGTCTGCGTGCTCACGCCCTTTGGCAGCCGCATTCACATCCCCTGGGCCATGGCCGTGAGCGCACGCATCCGCGCCGCCGGCGGCCCGGAAGTCGAAACCCTCTGGGGCGACGACGGTTTTGTCCTGCGCTTTCCCGATACCGACGAGCCGCCCGATCCCGACTGGTTTCTCGTCGAATCCGCCGAAGCCACCGAGCTTGTGCTGCGCCAGTTAGGATCGACCGCCCTCTTTGCCGGCCGCTTTCGCGAAGCCGCCGGCCGAGCGCTGCTGCTGCCGCGCCGCCGCGCCGATCAGCGCTCGCCGCTATGGCAGTTGCGCAAACGCTCCTACGATCTGTTGAGCGTAGCCTCGCGCTATCCGTCGTTTCCGCTCTTGCTTGAAGCCTATCGCGAGTGCATGCGCGACTTCTTCGACATGCCCGCGCTGGTCGAAACGCTGCGCGCCATCGAGCAGCGACAGTTGCGCGTCCACATCGTCGAGACGCGCAAGCCCTCGCCCTTTGCCGCATCGCTGCTCTTCAGCTACGTGGCTAATTTTCTCTACGACGGCGATGCCCCGCTGGCCGAGCGCCGCGCTCAGGCCCTCACCATCGACCAGGACCAGTTGCGCGAACTACTCGGCGAAACCGACTTGCGCGAGTTGCTCGATGCCGATGCCATCGCCGAAGTCGAAGAGGCCGCGCAGTGCCTCGCCGAAACCCATCGCGCGCGCTCCGCCGACAGAATCCACGACCTCTGTCTGCGCCTCGGCGATCTTTCGCGTGAAGAACTCGCGCGCCGCGCCGTTTCGCTCGATCTCCTCACCCAGATCGACCGCCTGATTCGCTCGCGCCGCCTGCTTGAGCTGCGCATTGCCGGAGAAAAACGCCTCATTGCCGCCGAAGACGCCGCGCGCTATCGCGACGGGCTGGGCATTCCTTTGCCGCCTGGCCTCGCCACCGCACTGCTTGAACCCGTCGCGCATCCCGTACTCGAACTCATCCGCCGCTATGCGCGTACGCACGGCCCGTTCACCCTTCGCGAGCCAGCCGAGCGCTTCGCCCTCGACACCGCCGCCGTCGAAAGCGCCCTGAATCAGCTTGCGCAGGAGGGCCGTGTGCTCGAAGGCGGCTTTCGTCCCGGCGGCCTTCATCGCGAGTGGTGCGACGCCGAAATCCTCCGCCAGATTCGCCGCAAGTCTCTCGCTAAACTGCGCCGCGAAGTCGAGCCAGTCGAGCAGCACACGCTGGCGCGTTTTCTCACCCATTGGCAGGGCCTGCTCACGCCGCGCCGCAGCGCCCCCGGCCATCTCGACGCGCTCCTCGACGCCATCGAGAGCCTGCAAGGCGCACCGCTGCCCGCATCGCTCATCGAGTCTTCAATCCTGCCCGCACGCATCGCCGCTTACGAACCCGCCGGCCTCGACACGCTCATCGCCGCGGGCGAAGTGGCGTGGGCCGGCGTCGAACCAATCGGCGAACGCGACGGCCGCATCGCGCTCTTCCTCGCCGACAAGCTGCCTTTGCTCGCACCGCAGCGCCCGCAAACGGAGCCATTCACTGAGCGCGAAGACAAGCTGCTCGGCGTGCTCGAATCCGCGGGCGCAAGCTTCTTCGATCCGTTGCACCAGGCCGCCGGCGGCGGCTATCCCGGCGAAACCATCGATGCCCTCTGGAGCCTCGTCTGGCGCGGCCTCATCACCAACGACTCGCTGCACGCCCTGCGCGCTTACATCGCGCGGCCCGAGAGCACGCGGACGCCGCGCCGCAATCAATCTGGCGCAATCTTCCGCTCGCGCCGCACCACCCCGCCCACCGCGCAAGGCCGCTGGTCGCTCCTGCCACATCGTACTCAACCCTTGCCAAAGAGCGCCGCTTCGAGTCTTGTAACAGGGCACGACTTGAGAGGCCACGGAAGCAATCCAAGCGCATCAGGTTTTGTAACAGGGCACGACTTCAGTCGTGCCGAAGATGCGCAAAAAAACGTGGGGGCTTTAGCCCCTGAAGGAGATCCTTTCGCTCCAACGCAAACCGAAGCCAGCCACGCCCTCGCCCTGCAACTCCTCAATCGCTACGGCATTCTCCTCCGCGAATCCGTCGCCGCCGAAAATATTCCCGGCGGATTCAGCGCCGTCTACGGCGTTCTCAAAGCCCTCGAAGAATCCGGCCGCATTCGCCGCGGCTATTTTGTAGCCGGCCTCGGCGCCACGCAGTTCGCCCTCCCCGCGGCCATCGATCTGCTGCGCCAGTTGCGCGCGTCGCCGCCGGCCGAGAAGCCCGAGTTCGTACAGTTGGCCGCAACCGATCCGGCCAACCCATACGGCTCTGTCCTGCGCTGGCCCGATCTGCCGGTCGCGGAAGAAGACTCGGAAACCGGGGCCCCCGCAGACAGCCGGGCTCCCCAGGGAGCGCTTTCTGCTTCCTGGGGTGGAGGTAGGTCTTCGTCTGCGGGGTGGCAAACAACCCCGCGCCTGCTTACGCGAGCCGTTTACGCCGAAGTCATTTTGCGTAACGGCCAGTTAGTCGCATGGCTCCGCCGGAACAATCCAAACCTGCTCGTCTTCCTGCCCGCCGAAGAGCCCGAGCGCTCGCAGGCAGCCGCGGGTCTTGCGCATTTTCTCTGCGCGCACGGCCAGGAGACCATGCGCGCGCACAGCCGCCAGGGCGCGCTCATCACCACGGTCAACGGCCAGCCCGCCTCCGCGCACTTCATGGCCCGCTTCCTCATGGACGCCGGCTTTTTTACCGGCCCGCTCGGCATGAACCTGCGCCGCATCCCCCTCCCCATCGGCCAGCACGATCGCGAAGCTCACGCCGCCGAGGTCCAGTAGGTCGCTGACCGCTTATAGTTGTAATAAAGTGGGTGCCCGAGAGTCTCGCTTTTGAGACCTGCGACTGGCCCTCATCTCGAATCTCATGAAATCCAGAGTCACGCACTCAGAGTTATAGCCGATGCCTGAAGGCGACACCATCTACCGTACCGCGCGCTCGCTCGGCCGCGCTCTAGCGGACAAGCCCATTACGCGCTTCCAGTCTACCTATCCAAAGCTCACTCGCTGGCACGACGACCAACCGCTCACCGGCCAGACCGTCGATCGCGTTGAGTCGCGCGGCAAATGGCTGCTGATGCATTTCTCTGGCGGCGCAACTCTCGTCACGCACATGCTCATGAACGGTAGCTGGCACATCTACCGCACGGGCCAGCCCTGGCAGCAGCCGCGCGTCAATATGCGCATACTTCTCGAAACCCGCGACTACCTCGCGGTGGGGTTCCGTGTGCCCGTGGCCGAGATGCACACCCCGCAGTCGCTTGCGCGCGACCGCAGAATTCCTTCCTCGCGAATCGACGTGCTCAGCGAATCTTTCGACGCCGCCGAAGCCGTAAACCGCGTCCTTGCGCACGCAGATGAAGCCGTCGCCGACGTGCTCCTGCATCAGCAGGTGCTCGCCGGTGTCGGCAACGTCTTCAAGTCGGAAGTTTGTTTCGTGACCGGCGTCCATCCATTCTGCAAAATCGCAGCACTCACGCCGGAACAGGTTCGCGCTTTGATCGCCGCATCGCGCAAACTCGTCGCCGCCAATGTGCTTGAAGATTCGGGCGACGCGATCGTGACCTACGGCGGCCGCAAGCGCCGCACCACGCACGCATCCGATCCCGGCGCCAGCCTCTGGGTTTACGGCCGCGCCGGCGAGCCCTGCCGCCGCTGCGGCGAGCCCATCCGCCGCCGCATCCAGGGCGCAGATGCGCGTGTCACCTTCTGGTGCCCCCGCTGCCAGCCCATGCCGAATGGCTCCGATGTAGATGGCTGAACAGACGCGCCCAAGCATTCGCAGGCAAAGCGCCAATCAATTTCCCGGCTTCCCCAACCCGAAGATCTTTTGCAGAATATTGCGATGATCCGGCGGATGATCGCACGTGTCCATTGGCGCAGTGCCATCGAGAAAAGCTGCTTCGTACCCGTCCGGGCATGAGGCGTCGCTGAGCAGGCTGCTGGTCTTGTCGATGTCCACGACCTGCACGCCCGGCGGCGGCACAAACTGGTTCGTGTCCGAGTACTGCGGCAGTTCGATCGCCCTCTTCATAAACGCTGCCCAGATGGGCGCGGCGACCTGCGCGCCTTGCAGCTTGATGTCTGTATAGTCGTCGTTGCCCACCCACACAATGCAAAGCAGATTGCTGGTGAACCCGGCGAACCACGCATCGTGGCTGGTGCCCGTCTTGCCCGCGGCCGGAGCCAGGAAGCCCATATTACGTACTCCCGCGCCTGTTCCCTGGCCCTCAAGCACGCTCTCCATCATGCTCGTCGTCAGGAAGGCCACGCGCGGGTCCAGCACCTGCCGCACCGTCGGCGAGTAGTCCGCAATCACGTCGCCCGTCGGCGAGCGCACGCTGGCCACAAGCCACGGGTCGATGTGCAGCCCGTTGTTCGCGAAGACCGTATACGCGCCGGCCATCTGCAGCGGCGTAGCGCCGTAGGAGCCGATGGCCATCGCCGGCGTTCCCCGCGCGCTCACGATGCCGGCATCGCGCGCCAGAGCCGCTACACTGTCGAAGCCCACCAGCGACGCCAGGCGGATGGTGGCGTTATTGTCCGACCGCATCAGGGCGAAGCGCGCCGTTAACTCGCCGTAATACTCGCCCAGGAAGTTCCGCGGCGTGTACTCCTGGTTGCCATAATCGTATGTAGTCTGCTCGTCGTTCAGCATCGTCAGCGGAGAAAACAGCTTCGTCTGTCCCGGCAGCAGCGTGCCCTCCACCGCCGTCCGAAACGCCGAGGCATAGACGAACGGCTTGAAGATCGATCCAGTCGGCCGGTCCGCCAGCGCATGGTCAACCTGCGACTCGACATAATTACGCCCGCCCACCAGCGCCAGAACCTGTCCCGTATGCGGGTCGAGCGCCACTAGCGCCATCTGCGGATACGTGTAAGGAATCCCGCGCTTCCGGTCGCGAGCGTGCAGCCGGTCCACCTCGCGATCCACCAGAGGGATCGTCTGGGTCACCGCCTCCGCCGCCACCCGCTGCAAATCGGGATCGAGCGATGTGTAAATGCGCAGACCTTCGCGGTTGAAGTCGCGATCGCCCAGCCGACGGTCCAACTGGTCGCGCACCAGGTCCACGAAGTACGGCGCCTCGCTCGCGTCCACGCTCATCGTGGAAAGATGCAGCGGCTGCGCCTTGGCTGCCTCGGCCTGCGCCTTGGTGATTGCGCCCGTGTCCACCATCGCGTCCAGCACCATGTTGCGCCGGTCGATGGCGCGCTCCGGGTGCCGGAACGGGCTTAGATAATTGGGGCTCTGGATCAGGCCGGCCAGCAGCGCGCTCTCGTCGAGCGTCAACTGGTGTACATCCTTGTTAAAAAACACCTGCGCCGCCTCGCCGAAGCCGTCGACGTCGAAGCTGCCCCGCCGCCCCAGCGGCACCTCGTTCGCGTACATCTGAAAAATCTGCTGCTTGTTGAAGAGGTGCTCCAACTGGAAGGTGATCACCACCTGCAGGAACTTGCGCTTGAAGGTCCGCTCCGGCGTGAGAAAAAACATCTTCGCCAGTTGCATGGTGATCGTCGAAGCGCCCTCCACAAGCCGGTGCCCTGGGGTAAGGTCGTTGCGGATCGACCCGAGAATGCGCCAGTAATCCACGCCGCCGTGTTCAAAGTAGTGCCGGTCCTCGATGGACGTCACCGCGTTCACCACGTTGAGCGGAAGCTCGTTGTAAGTAACCAGCCGCCGCTTGATGCGGTCCGGCCCCTCGCTCAGTCCCGTGATCAGAATCGGCTCAAGTTCGTAGCTTGCCAGCGGCCGCCCCTGTGGATCGGTAATCGACTCCACCACGCCGTCTCTGTCGCGGATCGTAGCGTCGTCCGGCGCGTGGTACGACTGTGGCCCAGGCTGCACTGTAATCGAATCGCCGCTCTCGCTGAGCGTGCCCATCTGCGACGCCGGCGTTACCCCGTCCATGGTGTAGCCGGCCTCGCGCAGTTGGTTCGCGATCGTGGCGATGGGCAGCTTCTGCCCCGGCCGCACCTCGCGCGGAGCCGCGTAGATCTTCGCCGTATCCACAAACACCGGATGCTGGAACCGCGCCTCCACCATGGGCTGATACTTGAAGTAGAAATAGCCGAAGACAGTAAACCCCGCCAGCGCGAGGACGCCAAAAATCCCCACGAAGGCCAGCAGCGCCCACATCAGCGCCGGATGCCGCCAGTCGGGTCTCTTGAATCGAATCTTCAACGCCATTGCTGCTCCTTCATCGTTCTTCTACCGGTCTTCCCAGACGGAACCGCCGCTTTGGCTGCCCCATCCTGTTTTTGCTTTTTCCGTCCCAATCACGGAATTGGGTGCCCCATCCATGCCGCGCTGTTTGCGGCATGGGTGGGAATCGCAATCCTCAATCTCTATCCCCCGTGTTCCCCAAAAGTCTCTCTTCGTCCACTCGCTTTTTCACCTCCGCCAGCACTCCATCCAGCGCTACATCCACGCTGCTCGACGTGGACCGCGTCACCAACTCCACCATTCCGCCCGCGGCCTTCTTGCCCACGTTGACGCGGTAGGGAATGCCGACCAGATCGGCATCTTTAAACTTGACGCCCGCGCGCTCGCCGCGCTCATCCAGCAGCACGTCGAGCCCAGCCGACTCAAGCTCCGCGGCCAGCCGCTCGCCCGTCTCGCGCAGCGCCGCGTCGGCCACATTGGTCACCGTCACCACCACCGTAAACGGCGCAATCGAAGCCGGCAGCCAGAAGCCGTTCGCGTCGTTCCCCTGCTCGATAGCCGCCGTCAAAATCCGTTCGATCCCGATCCCGTAGCAGCCCATGATCGGCATCACTTCCCTGCCGTTTTCCTCGAGCACGCGCGCGCCCATCGACTCCGTATACTTATACCCCAGCTTGAAGATGTGCCCAACCTCGACCGCCTTGCCGACCACGAGTTTGCCCTCACATCCCTCTTTCGGGCACGCCTCGCCCTCGTTCGCATTGCGAACATCGGCGCACAGCGTCCACGTGAAATCGGTGCCCGGCGTTACGTTGCGGAAGTGATAATCGAGTTTATTTGCTCCGCAGACCATGTTCCTGCGGCCTTCGAGGGCTTTCTCGACGACCACGAAAAGATCGCCCCCTTCCACATAAGTCATGGGAATGCTCTCCTCTGGCCCGCCGACTGGTGAGGGCTCGCTGCCCGCTATAAAGGCGGATACGTCGCCGCTCCAGCGAACCTTATGCGGGTTCAGGCCAACCGGCCCTAAGTACCCTGCTGGACCGTGGAAGTACTTCTCCAATTCTTCGGTTTGCATTGGGCGGAGTTCTATCGCACCGATCACCCTAAGCAGCTTGGCCTCATTAACGTGATGATCGCCTCGTAAGAAGGCACCGACAGGTGACCAAAGCGCCTCGCTGGTCCTTGCGTCGTACCCGCGCTTCGCCATATACGCCACGCACTTGATATCCGACGACGGATTCATGTTCAGGAATGCCGATATGTCCGCAATCGCAGCCTGGCCCGGTGTATAAATCTCTTCGCGCGTCCCGTCTCCCGTTGGCTCCAGCTCCACCGGCGGCTCCAGCCGCGAAGTCGCTTTATCCAAATTCGCCGCGTACCCGCAAACCGGGCAGCTCACGATCAAATCCTCGCCCGCATCGGTATAAACCATGAACTCCTGCGACTGCGACCCGCCCATCGCCCCGGAATCCGCCTCGACCGCGACAAACCTCAACCCGCAGCGCGAAAAAATCCGCCGGTAAGTCCCATCGTGCAGGTCGAAGCTTCTGTCCAGCCCCGCCGCATTCAAATCGAAGGAATAGCTATCCTTCATCATGAACTGCCTTACGCGCAGCAATCCCGCCTTGGGCCGCGGCTCGTCGCGGAACTTGGTCTGAATCTGGTACCAGATCTGCGGCAGTTGCCTATAGCTGCGCAGCTCGTTGCGCGCAATCGAGGTCACAATCTCCTCGTGCGTCATGCCCAGGCACAAATCCGCGCCCTTGCGGTCCTTGAGGCGAAACATGTTGTCGCCCATCGCCGCCCAGCGCCCGCTCTCTTCCCACGGCTCGCGCGGCAGAATGGCCGGCAGATAAAACTCCTGCCCGATCCGGTCCATCTCCTCGCGCACAATGCCGATAATCTTGTTCAGCGACCGCTGCCCGAGAAAAAGATAGTTGTAAATCCCCGCGCCCAACTGCCGGATGTACCCGGCGCGCAGCAGAAATTTATGGCTGGCCACCTCGGCATCCGCCGGAGCCTCGCGCAGAGTGGGAATAAAGAGCTTCGACCAACGATGCATAGAAAAAACGCGCAAACTTTCCCGCCCGTCATTGCGGGCGCAGAGCAGATGACAGCAGTTTTCATTCTAAATGTTGAGGTGATTGGGCTCTTCTCGAACAGCCTCAGGCCACGCGCCGGGATTCGTCTTTGCCCGCCACGCTTTCTTTTCGCCTGTTGCGTCCGGCCAGAATCCCAGCGATCAGGCTGTTCAGGCTCACGCCCTCGGCTTCTGCCTCCCCGGCCAGTTCGCGGTGCAGACTTTTCGCAATACGGACCACAAACCTTCCGCTGTACTGCGGCTCATCCTGCGGTTCGGGAACGGCAAGTCCCGCCGCCACCCGGCTCTCGATCCACAGCTCACGCGCAACATTGAGAGAGGCCAGAGCCTCTTGGGACGCAGCGCCGTCGGCCACACAGCCCGGAAGCTCCGGATGCTCGGCGACCCAGTAGCCGTCGGCATCGTATCGCAGCGCAACGCGGTAATGCTGGTTCATTGTCCCCCTCGCGTTTTTCATTGGCGTCACCTCGGCTCGTAAAGGTCAATCTCGCCCATCGCATCCAGGAAAAGCCCGACGTAAACGGGTTTCAGATGCGACGTTCCGTGTGGCTTCGCCACGGTAAAGGTGCTCGGCCCGACCGTGAAGACGTGGTGGTTCCCGCCACGTTCTTCACGCTTTCGGCGATTTGCCTGACCCGCTGCCTCAGCCGAGCGTCCTCCGTTACCATTCGATGATACCATATTCAGTATCAATTTGAAATCAGGCTCTTCTTGGCAGTGCGTCTACAGCGCTCCGTGTGATCTGAATTTCTCTGCATGTTAATCTTCATAAAAATTAAGGCGCCTAATAATAGTACGTAGCTTATAGATGATAAAACGTATGCTAGAGTACGTAAAAATTAATGGCGCCTGAAAATAATTCTTGACTTTCCTATTGCAAATGTAGCATCTTTAATCAACCGCCGCTAAGGCGGAAATTCAGAAAGGGAGAGTAGTGAGATGAACGAGTCGAGCGAGCTGCAGTTAACTAGCAAGGTAAACATCATTGAACGCGAAAGCTTCCAGCAGGCGTTAACCGATGCCACCGAGGAGGCCGGCAACACGGGCGGGCAGCCTTACCCCGTGGTGATGTTCCGTCAGGGTAACCGGGTCAGTTTTAGCGGGGCTCTGCCGATGAAGCGTGTGGAATCATTTCTTGACCTCTCAAAATCGGCCCGCAAGGGCGATTCGATGGACAAGATTAGGGTGGCCTCAAACCGCCCGCATATTCCAGAGCACAGCGCCGCCATTGCCAATTACATCAAAGAGAACCCGAAGGACTACATCATTCCGGGGCTAACCATCAATGTTCAAGCCCGAATCAACGTATACACAGCTCGGGCAAGCTCAACTGTGAAGGCTGCCTATATGGTCGTGCCTGATACTGCCCCGGCGTCACCTACCGACGGCCAGCATCGGGGCCACGGGATAGTAAAGGCCCTCGAGGAAATGGATCCTGAGACGCGAGTGCAGTTTGCTCAGGATGCGGTTGCGTTCATGCTTACGTGCGAGTCCGATATTGAGAAGGCGCACCAAGACTTCGCCGATTGCAGCAAGACCAGGCAGCTACCTGCGGCGATGCTAACCGTGTACGATCTTCGCAATCGTGCCAACGGGCTGGTAATCAAGTTGATTGAGGCCTGCCCGTTCTTCAAGGACAAGGTCGACTCGACAAGTACGAAGATTGGAATCAATTCCGCCTCGATCTTCACGACAAACCAAATCCGGCAGATGGTAAAGGCATTGCTGACCGGCGACTTCGCCTTGGCAGATGCTGCCTTTGCCGACGCCGCCAAGGAGATGTTGCCGACCACTGAGCTGTATCAGCAAACTTTTGACCAATTCGAGGAATTCGTCAGCTACCTGACGGGCCAATTGGCTGTATGGAAGGAAGTGTCTGAGGTGCCGCCCGGGCTCCAGCATGCCAGACTGAAGCAAATTCGCAGCCGCGGATATGTTTGTCTTACCGCCTCGGGGTTGAACATCATCGGCCGGATTGGTCACGAATTGCTAGTTAATCACAAATCCGACTGGAAGGAATACGCGGGGCGGCTAGCAAAACTAGATTGGCTCAAGAGCAACTCTCTCTGGGCCGACATTTTGCAGCCTAAGAAAGACAAGCTAGGCAACGTGGTGACAGAAGAGGTTGTTATCGACGGTCACTCGGAAAGGCGCCCTGTCATGCAGATTGTTACCAATCGAGCGCCCCTCAATCGGGCCATCTTGAAGGCATCCGCCGCGATCGGGTTGGGTTCCGTTAATCTAGTTGAACAAGTCCAGGAAGCCGTCGAAGTAGCAATCTGAGGGTCCAAATCACCGGCGGGCGCCGCAGGTCCGGGAATCCGGACCTGCGGCATCCGCGTCTATTTCGGCGAGCCGGCTTCGGGGAGGACCACTACTTACTCTTACTCTTCCTCCTCCTCCACCGGCCTCTTAGCATTCGCCAGAATCTTCTCCGCCATCAACTGCGGCACCACGTCGTAGTGGTCCATCTCCATGTGGTAGCTCCCTTTGCCTTGCGTCATCGAAGTGAGCAGGGTTCCATAGGTCAGCATCTCGGCCATCGGCACCTCGGCATTGATCACCGTCGTCCGGCCTCGTGTCTCCATCCCATGCACGCGCCCGCGCCGCGAGTTCAGGTCGCCCATCAGCGTGCCTGCAAACTCGTCCGGGGCCTCGATGCCCACCTTCATGATCGGTTCAAGCAGGCAGGGCTTGGCCGTCTCCATGCACTTCCTGAACGCGATCCGGCCCGCCATCTTGAACGACATCTCGTTCGAGTCCACGTCGTGGTAGCTGCCGTCGTAGACCGTCACCTTGAAGTCCACCACCGGGTAGCCCGCCAGATACCCGCGCGCCGCCGACTCCACAATCCCCTTTTCGACCGCCGGCACAAACTGCCGCGGAATCGCCCCGCCAAAAATTTCATTTGCAAACTCGAACCCGCCTCCGCGCGGCATCGGCTCCATCTTGATCTTGCAGTCGCCAAACTGCCCATGCCCGCCGGTCTGCTTCTTGTGCCGCCCCTGCGCATCCGCCTTCCCACGGATCGTCTCCCGATACGGCACCTTGGGCGCCTTCAGCGTAACCTCCGCGTGGTAGCGTTTCTTCAGCCGGCTCACGATGGCCTCGATGTGCGGCTGCCCCGCGCCGGCGATCAAAAATTCATTAGTCTGCGGATCGCGGTAGAACCGGATCAGCAGATCCTCTTCCATCAGCTTGTGGATCGCCGGCGCCAGCTTGTCTTCGTCGGCGCGGCTCCGGGGCTCAATGGCGTAAGTCATCGACGGCTCCGGCAGCGCCGCCAAATCGATCTGAATCTCCGCGCCCTTCACGCCCAGCGTGTCCCCGGTCAGCGTATCGCGCAGCTTGGCCACCGCGCCCAGGTCGCCCGCGTGCAGCTCCGGCACTTCCACTGCCTTGCGCCCCTGCATCGCGCTCAGGTGCGAAAACTTCTCCTGGCCGCGCCGCGTGTAGTTTTCGAGCGTGGCGTCGTTCTTGATCGTTCCGCTCAAAACCTTGAAAAAACTGATCCGCCCCGCGAATGGGTCCGACATCGTTTTGAAGACCGCAACGGCTGCCGGCTCGGCGTCAGACACTCTGCGTGTAAAGTCCTCCACATCGGCCTCCCCTTCCGTCTTCAGCGGCCGCACGGCGATCGGCTCACGCTCAATCGGAGCCGGCGCATACACCTTCAGAAAATCCAGCAGGTGATCCGTCGCAATGTTGCCCAGCCCGCTCGCAAACAACACAGGAAAGATGCGGTCCTCGCGGATAGCCTCGTGCAGCGCGGCGATCAGATGCTCCTTGGGGATGGTGCCCTTCTCGAAGAACTCTTCCATCAACTCGTCTTTGCCCTCGGCCACCAGCTCCACCAGCGCCTCGTGCGCGGCCTTTGCTTGCGCGGCCTGTGCGGCCGGCATCTCGACGATCTTGCCCCGCCCATCCCCGCCCAGCGCGTAAGAGTACGAGTCCATGGTCACAAGATCGACCACGCCGTGAAATCCCTGCGCATCGGAGATCGGCAACTGGACAGGTACACAGTTGCGCCCCCAGCGCTCGTGCAGGTCGTCGATGAGCGCCGAAAGCCCCGATCCGCCCCCGGCCTTGGGGTGATCCATCTGGTTCACCACCACGATGCGCGGAATCTCCGCCTCTTCGGCGTAGCGCCACACCCGCTCCGTCACCGGCTCTACGCCGTTCTGCGCGTTCACCAGCACCATAGCGGACTCGACCGGCAACAGCGCGGCCCGCGCCTCGTGCGTGAACATGTGGAAGCCGGGCGTATCGACGAGGTTGATCTTTGCGCCCTGCCACTCGGCAAAGGCCAGCGCGTTCTGCATGGTCAGGCCGCGGGCAATCTCTTCCTCGTCGTAGGCAGTCACGGCCGTGCCGTCGGCCACGCGCCCTTGTGTGGGAGTCATCTTCGCGGCATGCAGCAATGCGGCAATCAATGTGGTCTTGCCGCTTTGCGCATGCCCCAGTACAGCTACGTTGCGGATCTCACTTCCCTGATACGTTTTCATGGCGCTTCTCCTGGTTTTGTTGCAAATGGTGTTCTTGCAAACGTGGTGTGCGTGCAAACGTGCGCACCCTCCCGATCCGGATGGGTGATATGCACAGTCTGACGTGGGAGCGATGCCGGAGCAGGGATAACAGGCGGGCGTCCGTTGGGGCGTCAACGTGGCCGGATTGCGTGGCCACAGGACCCGGTCTGCCGTCTTCCTCGTCCATATCGAGGGCGCTTTGTGGGCCGTCTTGCGACTATCGACAGGCGCCGCGGCGGTCAATGGAAAAAGCGCCGCCGGGCGTCAATCGCTCAAGAAGCGGATGCTATCACACGAAGAGTGTGAACGTCCTGTGACTCGGACTACAAAAGCAGGGTTCAGGGGTCAGGTTTCAGGGGGTCAGGAACGCGGCACGGTTCAATCGCCGGAGTTCGGAAGCGGAAGAAAGGCTCCAATTGCTGGCGGTGCAGATAAATATAGGCAACCGCTCCGATGGCGAGCGCCTTCAAAACAAGACAGGCCTACCTGGCACGCCTCAAAGGCAGCAAGGCGGGATTATCAATTCAAGCCGAATGTGGGAGTTAAGCGATGAAAGGCTCCAGACAGGCAGAAGGCTTACGGGCCCCGGAAGTTCCCGCATGAGCCGGGCAACCGGTGCAAAACTACTCGAGCAACCTTTTGCCCGCCAGCGCATCTGACTAAGTAACAAGCAGAGGCTTCCCCGAAAATGTCCCTCCAAGAAAGGTAGCCATTCCTTTTTGAAGGCCCGTGAAGGGTCTCTCTCCTCAAACCCCCCTGGATTTCCTTCCTTATTGAAAGCCTCTCGAGCGGGCCTGCCGGAAGGCAGGCCCATCGCTTTTCTGGGCGTTTCTCCGTTTTCGAAATTTCGCGGCGCGTTCCGCGGCGCACGCAAACCTGCCGGCACGATAGAATCGCAGGATAGAATCGTAGATGCGATGTGTTTCCCGTCTCCCGACAACCGCGTTTCCAATGAACAACTTAAGGCTCTCGACCTGCAGATGCGAGAGGCGGGCCTGGTGCGCAGCACACGCCGGCAGGCGGGCGGCAGTACACGCATCCGACGCTTCGATCACGCCGCCCCCGATGAGCTTCGAGCCCCTGCGCCGGTTGTCCGCGCCGCCGCCAATGGGGTCGAGCGGCTCGATGTCCCACAATGGGGGAAACTCCCCTGGCTTTGGCGGGGATTCAGCACGCGCCGCGGCGGCCTCAGCCGCGCCTATTGCGCCCAGGCCGCGCCCGCCGAATTAAACCTTGGGTTTACCGTCGAAGACGGCCGCGAAGCAGTCCTCGGGAACCGGCGGCTCTTCGTTGAAGCGGTCACCGGAAACGCCGCCACGCCTCTGATCACGGTCCGCCAGTTTCATTCGAACGCAGTGATCCGCGCCGCCGCCGCAGACGCGGCCCGCGAGCGCCCGGCGAAAGCCGACGGCTCGATGACCTGCGAACCCGGCCTGCTCCTCGGCGTACTGGCAGCCGACTGCATTCCGGTGCTGGTGGCCGACCGCAAGCGCCGCGCCGTGGCCGCCCTCCACGCCGGCTGGCGCGGAACCGTGAAGCGCATCGTCGAATCGGGCATCGGCCGGATGCGGCTCGAATTCGGCTCCCGCCCCGAAGACCTCGTGGCCGCCATCGGCCCAGGCATCGCCGTCTGCTGTTACGCCGTCGGCGAAGACGTTCTCTCCGCCTTCGAGTCGCAGTTTGCATACGCTCGTGAGCTGTTCGTCGAGGTTTACGACGCCGATCCTGTACGCATCAAGTACCCGATGCTCTTCCTCACCCAGCGAGCGCCGGGCCGCTCGCCCATCGGTCCCAGGCTGCACATCGATCTGGTCGAGGCCAATCGCCGCCAACTGCTCGCCGCCGGTCTCAAGCCCGGCGCAATTCAGCGCATTGGCGGCTGCACCTGCTGCCAGCCGCAGCTCTTCTTTTCGCATCGCGGCGCGCAGGGCCGTTCCGGACGCATGATGGCGGCGATCGGGGTGCGCCCCGGCTGCTGAGACAACTTCTTTCGTTCAAGTGGATCGGCCGCTGCTTGCGAGGGAGCGCAGTAATGTCGGCAAGGGACCCGCCGCATTCGCCGCGACTTAGGAGACTTTAACGGCCTCGCCGGGATTGACCAGGTCGCGTAGCTCTTTCGAGGGTTTGAAGTAAGGCACGCGCTTGGCCGGCACCTCGACGCGCTCGCCCGTCTTGGGGTTGCGGCCGATGCGCGGGTTCCTCTGCCGGATGCGGAACGACCCAAAGCCGCGAATCTCGATCTTGTCCCCGCTCTGCAGGGCGTCGATGACGGAACCAAAGATGGTTTCCACAATAACCTCGCCGTCGCGGCGGGTCAGGTCGCCCAGGCCGGTCACCTTCTCCACCAGATCTGCCTTCGTCATGTTTTTGAGGACCTCCGCTCCCAGCATAACCGCGTTTCATTCACGCGCACCGGAAAAAGTACCTTTCCCATGTGGATTATAACCGTTTCGCATCAGCAAGTTGGACCGCAACCGGGTGGCGCGGGCCTGGCGCACCCGCGCTGCCTGCCTCCCCCTTGACTGCGATATGATGTCCAAAGTCTTCCCTGGGAAACTTCGACCGGAGAAAATCGTATCTTCTAGCAGGCGGTAAAGGGCGTGGCGCAGTTTCCAAAATACAGCATCGTCATCCCGGCCTATAACGAGAGCGCCCGCATTCCGGCTACGCTCCAGGCCGTGGTGGACTGTGTGCGCCACCGCGGCTGGTCCGCCGAAATCGTCGTCGTCAACGACGGCTCGCGCGACCGAACCGCCGATGTGGTCCGCGCCTTCGCCGCCCACGCCCCTGAGGTCCGTCTCCTCGATAATAGCGTCAACTGCGGCAAAGGCTACAGCGTCCGCTACGGCCTGCTCCACTCCTTCGGCGAAGTCGTCATGTTCACCGACGCCGACCTCTCCGCGCCCATCGAAGAAGCCGAGGGCCTTTTTGCCGCCCTCGCCCAGGGCGCCGACATCGCCATCGGTTCGCGTTGGCTCGAGGGCAGCCGCCAGACCCATCGCCAGCCCCTCTACCGCCAGTTTTTCGGCCGCTGCTTCAACGCCCTCACCCGCGCGGTCATGGGCCTGCCCTTCGCCGATACCCAGTGCGGCTTCAAGGCCTTCACCCGCAACGCCGCCCAAACCGTCTTCCAGCTCCAGACCATCGACCGCTGGGGATTCGACCCCGAGATCCTCTTCATCGCCCTCAAGCGCGGCTACAAAATCGTCGAAGTCCCCGTAAGCTGGGCCCACGACGAACGCACTCGCATGAGCTACCTCAAGGACGGCATGAGGATGCTTGAGGACATCGCCCAGGTTCGCTGGAACGCGTTTCTCGGCCGCTACGACCGGGAAGTCGAGCGCATCCACCGCGCCGGACTGGTGAAGTAACCGAACCCGTCGCATCTCCGGCTTTCCAGCCGCGCCCGCCCAATCCGCCAACTCGCCAACCTGCCAACTCGCCAGCCTGCGCCAGCGGGGCGAGCCCGCGAAGAAAAGAAAACAAACCCGCATCGCTCCCTGAGTCTAATCTTCTCCGCCCAACGTCCCTCATCAACAGGCGGCGGGCGCAATTTTCCGCCGCCGGATCGACAGAATTGGAGAACGCCTCATGCTCAAAAAACTCGCCCTCGCAGCACTCTTCGTCGCCCTCGGCTCGGTCACCGCCCTCGCCGCTGACTTCAACGGCAAATGGACCGCCGAAGTCCAGGGCCGCAACGGCTCGCAAACCCTTACCTTCGACTTCCACGTCGACGGCTCGACCCTCACCGGCAAAATAACGACCCCGCGCGGCGACATGGACATCTCCGATGGCAAAGTCGACGGCGATAACATCTCCTTCGATCAGGTGATAAGCCGCAACGGCAACGACTTCAAGATCACCTACACCGGCAAAGCCGACGGCCCCGACTCCATCAAGTTCACGCGCCAGTTCGGCGACCGCCCCGGCATGGACTTCACCGCCAAGCGCGGAGGCTCCGAGAGCGCGCCCGTCCCGCAGCCCCAGTAAATTTTCCGTTGGGATTCGCCGCGCACTCAGTGATAGGGTGGACCATAAACCTCCGGGAGGTTCCGTCCACCCTATGGCTCGCCGCATCCCTTTGCGTCTCTTCGCCCTCGCCGCCATCCTCCTGGCTGCGCAGCTACCTCTCTACGCCCAGACCTTCGACGCCACCCACCTCACCAAGCCCACCGGCCTGGACACGACCTGGCTGATCCAGGCCGGCGACAACCCCTCCTGGGCCCAACCCGGTTTTGACGACTCCCACTGGACCCGCTTTAATCCCAACACTTCCATCAAGACGGTCTTTCCCAACAGCCGCCCGCAGATTGTCTGGTACCGGCTGCACGTAAAAGCCCTGCCCAGCCAGACGGACATGACTCTCTCCGAGTCGAGCATCTCCACGGCATTTGAAATCTACGCCAACGGCCAGAAAATCATGCAAGCGGGCAGTGTAGTGCCGTTTCGGCCCGCCATGACCCAAACCACTCTGATCCGGCCCATCCCCGCCGCCGCCATCGCCGCCGGCCCTTTTGTCATCGCGCTGCGGGTCCATTTGTCCAGCTTGGATTGGACGGGCGGAATCCCGGGCCTCTATCGCGGCAGCCTCATAATTGGGCCGCAGGACGCGCTCGTCAACAGCGCCTGGCTCACCATCATTGGGCAAAATGGCTTGGACTGGTTCACCCATCTTGCCTACCTGGGACTGGGTATAGTCGCCCTGGCCCTCTATGGCGCCGAACGCCGCCGGCGCGAATACCTCTGGATCTTCCTGATGGCTCTCAGCTCCGTGTTGCCCCTTCCCCTGGAGCTTTATCGCCTCTTCCACGCGGTTTCGGCATGGTGGTTCTATTTGGAGACGCCTCGCGAGGTCGTCAACCTGATCCTGATGGTTCTGATCTATTGCGCGCTTCTGCGCATACCGATTAAACGGCGGATGCAGGTGTATCTGGGCGTAGCCGCGGCCGGTTATCTGGTCTTCATGGTATGTCAGGCCAACAGCATCGGAAACTGGCTGGTCCTGCTTCTGGCCGTTACGCCTTATATGGCCCTCCTCGCGGCCGTCATTCCTGGCCTGCTGATCCACCATTGGCGGCGCGGCAACCGCGAGGCCGGCATTCTCCTGATTCCGGCCTTTTGCTATTGCCTGACGATCTACACGCAGCTTGTGTTTTATGTCGCGGAGCAGATCCCGCCGATCACGGTCTCGGCGGTGCGGCTTGAGAACCTGATATGGAACCCGCAGTTGGGCCCGATCCCGCTGAGCTTATCCGACCTCGGCGACTGCCTCTTCGCGCTCTCGCTGGCCGTCATCATTGTCCTGCGCTCCACCCGCCTCAGCCGACAGCAGGCGGTACTCGAAGGCGAGCTGGCCGCTGCGCGCGAAATCCAACAAGTTATCCTCCCCGAGCACGCCGAAGCCGTCCCCGGATTCAATGTGGAGAGCGTCTACCTGCCCGCCGAGCAGGTCGGCGGAGACTTCTTCCAGGTGCTCCCCACTCCCGATGGCGGACTGCTCGCCGTGGTCGGCGACGTAGCCGGAAAGGGCCTTCCCGCAGCCATGCTGGTCTCCATGCTCGTCGGCGCCGTCCGCGCCGTCTTCGAGTACACCTCCGACCCGGCCGAGCTGCTCGCCAACCTCAACGAGCGCCTCGTCGGCCGCTCCGGCGGCTTCTCCACGGCCCTCATCGCACGCATCTGCGCCGCCAATGATGGGGATTGCCCGGTTGCGCTCGCCAACGCCGGACACCTGCCGCCCTATCTCGACGGAAAAGAGATCGAACTGCCTGGCGCGCTACCTTTGGGAGTAGTAACGGGCGCGCACTATCAAACCGTCCGCTTCCGCCTCAGCCCCGGCAGCCGCCTCACCTTCTACTCCGACGGAATCGTCGAAGCCCAAAATCGGAAAGGCGAAATGTTCGGCTTCGACCGCGCCCGCGAGCTTTCCACCCAGCCGGCCGCCGCCATCGTCGCCGCCGCCCAACAATTCGGCCAGCAGGACGACATGACCGTTGTCTCCATTGAGCGGCCCCCGCCGCAGTCACCGCCGCTCTCCCCGCGCTTGAGCCCGTGAATGCTTAGGCTTGTACTAAATCGGGTGGCAGGTGGGGCGTCTCGCCCAACGGCAGCCGGGCGGCAGAATGGATGAGCGGGCCGCCTGCCCTGAAACGAGTTCAAAGGCCGGTTGAAGTTGTATATCTTTTTTGAGACGGCTGCTGTAGCATTGCTTGCACTAGCTCAAGGTTATCTCTACCCTCTTCTTCGTGGCCGTCTTCTCTGCGCACGCCGTCAGCCAAGCGGCCTCCGCGCCGCTCGGAGCGGCCAGCGCCTTCAACCTTGTGGCCCTGGGCACCGTCAATGCCCGCGGCAAGACGGTCATTCCCGGAAATGTCGGGACCTCGTCGGACGTGGGAGGGCGCATCGCCGCAGCCAACGACATAACCGAAGCCACCGCCGTCGGCTCCGAATTGGGCAGCAGCAGCGACCCGTTCGGATGGGCGGCGAATGGTTATGTGATGGTCGCCGGCACCGGAGTCACCGCTACCGGTTACTTCAATATCAATGGCGGCGGGAACGTCTACGCTCTCGCGAACAGCGCCAATTACAACTGGAACGAGAGCCCGATAGGATCGCTGACCCCGTCGGGCCCGGACCCGATCAACTTCACGGCTCTGGCCGCCGCCTTGGGCGCCGTCGCCTTGAATCTGGAGACGCTGACGCCGAACGGCACGGTGGTGTTGGGGGCGGCGCCAGCCAATCCCTCCTGGCTGGTTCTCTCCGGCACCAGCGCCACGCTTAACGTCTTTACGCTGACGGCGGTGCAATTCGCCAGCGTCAACAACCCGCTGGACATCGAGGTTCCGGCCGGCTCCACGGTGATTATCAACGTAGACGGCACGAACGTGAGTCTGGGCGCGGCCATCTACGTCAACGGGCAGCGGCAGTCGACCAGCAATAGCGATGGCGCCGACATTCTGTTCAACTTCGCGGATGCAGCGGCGGTGAACTTCGACGCGGCGTTGTATGGCTCGGTGCTGGCGCCTTTCGCGACGTTCAACGGTAATAGCGAGTTGGGCGGCACCCTTATCGCGGCCCAGATCGACTCGACGGGCGAGGTGGACAATATCGAGTTCGGCGGCAAGCTCCCGCGGGTCAACGTACCCGAGGGCGGCGCGCCCTGGCTCTACCTGCTGCTGGCTGGAGCCGCGTGCTGCGCAGGGTTCGTAATCAAGCGGCGCGCCGCCGCGCGCATGGCCACGGCAGCCTGATCCGGCAGGCGCCCGCTCATCGATTTCGATGATAGCGCCAAGCAACTTCGAAGCTGGGCGTTCATCGCGGCTTCATCGCCATGAGCGGTCTTCGGGCGAGGTCGCCGGCAGAGTGACCCACTCGCGATTTCAGAACATAGGTGGCGAAGCCTTGCAGGCTGTGTCGAAAGCTGTGCGTTCATCGCGGCCCTATCGCGGTGAGCAGGTCTTCGCGAACTGAACCTCCGCGGCTTCACTTTCCCCCTTGCCGAACCGCCCCTTCCAATGCCATGCTGATCCGAATCACACTCGCAAAGCCTGCGGAAGCTTCCCCAGACAGCCGCAATCGATCCAACTTCAAATTGCCAAGCCTCTGTTAGAGGCCGCTTGAAAGGAACTCCCTATGCGCATGTTCATCGCCGGATTCGTCATCGCCGCCGTTGTCCTTCTGCTGGGCGTCTACTTATACGTTCGCATGGGCTTCGTCGATCCCCGCGCCGACACGCCCATGAGTGGCCTTGAAAATTCCATCGGTATGCCTGCGCTTGACGCCTCCGTCGACCGCCACGCCCCCGACGTGAAAAATCCCATCCCAGCCGACACCCCCAACCTCACCGCCGGTATGAACATCTACCAGTCCGACTGCTCCGGCTGCCACGGCGACCTCGTCCATCCTGAAGCCATCTTCGCCAATGCGCTCAAGCCCCCCGCCCCGCAATTCGTAAAAGACGCGCCCGACATGCCCGAGAACCAGAACTTCTACATCGTTGAGCACGGCATTCGCATGAGCGGAATGCCCGCCTGGAAGGAGCCCTTGAGCCGCCAGCAGATTTGGCAAGTCACCACCTTCCTCAGCCACATGGACAAGCTCCCGCCCGATGTGGAAGCCCAGTGGAAAACCGCCGCCAGCGCCCCGCCGCCTGCACAGTGAGCGGAACAATGCTCCCCACCCTCCATCGCCTCGGCGCGGCCTTAAAAGGCGCTTAAGTGGCCTTAAGTTGGCTTAAAAACGCTTAGGTTTTTTACTCATCGGTTACTGGTGTGTTTTGTAAATCCATTGTTTAAAATAACTTATGTATTTTGCGCGCCGGGTTTTCTGCTGTTTTTGGGGGAGGGGGGGTGGGGTGCGTCCTGTTTTGGGGATTTCCGCCTGGCCCTGGACTTTCCAGGGCGGCTCCTTCGATTCCTTAATTAAGATTATGCGCCAATGCCGTTTAATTATATGCAAAACGGCGCGGAGAAATTTTAGGAGGACGGAGGCGCTCGGGATGAATGGATTCCGCCAGCTTGGCGAGTCAGCGGTTTGGAAGAGGCAGGCGCGGGATTTTGCCGGAGCGGGGCTGGAGCTGGTTCGATGGGAAAGCTTGAACGGAAAAGCCGCGGGTCTGAAGGGGTGGATTGGCGGGGTTGGTGAATGTAAGCCGGATTGCGCGTAGGGATCGTACTTGATGAATGCATTTGGCGATCACACAAGGGTCGGCTGGCCGAGAGACGCCCTGCCGAGCGCCAGATTCCTACCCGTCGTCCGAGCAGCCTAAGGCGACGCGGAATGCGGGGTGGATACAATACGCGAAGTGGTCGATCCCTGCCGTGAGCATGCTGGAGTTGTGTTCATACTGATAGGAATACCGCTCCTCTTCATCGTCGAGGTAAATACCAATGACCCCGAACCAGAGCAGAATGTCGATGACTGTGCTAACCGCTTCCGGCTGAATTCCCGCGTCCTCCAAACGCTTCTTAGCGTCGGCTTGAGAAAGCACGGCGGCGGAGCCGATGAAGGCGTACGGCACATCGCCGAAATTCGCATTTACGTCCCTCATTTCAAGACACACGTCAACGAGTGCGTCCGAGGAGTAGCTTTGCTCGGCCTGGAGAATGTCGTCCTCCGCGATCTTTTGCCGCTGGCGATTAACTCCAACGTCGATGCACTCCCTCACGAAGCGGAGAAGCTCCCTTGGCCGCATGAGCGTACGGTTAAGCACAAACTGGAAGGACTCTTCGCCTTTGACATGCGACGGAAAGAATTGTGACCACAGGGCGTCGAACCCCATATCGCCATCGAGGCCCGACGACAGTCGCCGCGCCAGCAGCTGTTTGAATACTTCTGGATCGTTCCAGTCAAGCTGGGCCGCAGTCTCCTTGCCGCGTTCTGCGGGCTCGAGAATCAGGTGCTGGTAGATGTCATTCCGAATGAACACTACAGAATGCAGGTCCACCCCCCTCGACTCGAACTGCCTTTCTAGCTTTCTCGTCGCCTCAAGCAAGGACCGGAGAATTGATATGTCCTCGGGTAAAACGGAGTGGATCGGCCAGCCCTTATCCAAGTTGTCTATCAAAATCCAGACGCTCCGCCGACCGATACTCAGATATTCAGTAAGTGCCTCGACGAGTTCCCGTATCTGCCTTGAGTAAACGAGTTGCGTAATATCGGCGTTCGACCGGGGCTCCGCCATTTGGCTTCGCCTCTCCGTCACCTCGTTAACCAGTCGCAGGAGCCTCTCGGAAAAATCGGCTTGCTCTTCATCAGTCTCGTCCGGAAACTCCGCTGCGATCCGGTCAAATGCATCCCGCAAACGCGCGTCTCGGTAATGCGAAGTTCTCTCGTGTTTTGCGATCTGAAATGCGATCTCAACAATAAGCAGATAATTCCAAAATGCCGTAAGAAGGTGTTGCTGATACCCACCTGAGAGTCCGGCAAGCACAAACTCCCGAAGCTTTACGAATTGATGCCCTTCGGGTCGAAGGTCAAGGACAAGATAGTCCTTGTCCGGTCGGAACGTCGAACGCAAGCTATAGAACAGCGCGCTTTTTCCAGTCCCTTTTCTCCCGACGACGAGCCTCGCATGGGCTTGTTTAGCCTTGTGAAATTGGGCCGTCGGAATAAAATACGACTCCAGAGCCTTGATCTCGTTCTCCGCGGCCAAATCTCCCAAGTCGAGCTTTTCTAGCTGGGTGATCGGCAGCGCCGTGGGAACAAACCTGATCGTCTGGATTTGTTCAATCACCTCGCCGAGTGCGGGAATGAGCATCTCATGGAGCTTTTTCGGGTGGTCGTAGGTGAGGACCACGTCCCGGTAATCAATAGGCTGGGACTGTTGAGACTGCTGCAGCATGACCACGCGCTTTCCGGTCGCCATGCCGAGGCCGGCAATGAACGCACATCGGGCATTATGCACGCCCGCATTCTGATAGCTCGCATTTAGAAGGTGTAGGAAAATCGCCCGCGAAGAAAGGGTATTTTTAAAGACCTCATGGAGCGAGACCCGCCCAGTCTCACGCGTGTCCAAGAGCCGGAATTTCAAGCGGGACTTTTTTATAACTGACAACATTTTGATCGTGCCGTCGCTATCGACTGGTGCCTTGACCACATAGAGCGGAGATTCATCGTTCAGCGCCGGCACATTGATGTTGAGGCGCGGCCGCGTTGGATTAGCTATTAGGTAGTCCCTGAGATCATTCGAGCTCTGGAAATCGAAGTATCCGAGCGTGTCGAGAATCCCGAACTCGTCGAATCGGTGCTTGTCTTCAATGCATTTGGTGTTCCGAATCGGCAGGACCGGAAGTCCGAGACCGATCGCGAATCCAATCTCAAACATTAAGTTGAAATTGAGCGTCGTAACGTCTGCGACCACAAGGTCCGTAAACCGCATCGCCTTACAAATTTCGCAAAAGATTATCTGCCCTGGCACATCGAGATTCTTCCATGTAATCCAACGCTTGGAGCTTACCATCGTTCGGAGCTTCTCCACAGACAATTCGATCGTCGAGGATATCTCGGGGGGATGCTGACCGAAAAGGAAGAGGGAGCTTGACGTCATCGTCCCGAGGAAGCTCTGGTCGCAGGGGCCGGCAGCATATTCGCAAAACAAAGGCGAAGCTTTCAGATCAAAGGCGCCAATTGCTGGCTCGGACATGGGACCAATCCTCGGTGGGTTGTAGCGATAAGAATACAGCCTTTGATCCGGAGTTCTCGCTCAGGTGCGTTATCTGGCCTAGTCCCTCATAAGGCAGGGCTCCGACTGCGGCCCGGGATGAGCATCAGGCCGCGACCACAGGCCGAGTCGGTCTCGGGCTTGGTTTCGCGCTTCCCGACAAGACTAATATCGGCAAACGGGCATCCCGCCAGTTTTCCTGAACAGATACGGCGGGTTGGCTCCCGCTCAGGCGGGGTTGGCGAGTTGGCGGGCGAACAGCCTGGCGGAACGTCAAACCGGGTCTTCTGAATATCAAACCGGGCTTCTGAACATCAAACCATGACTTCCGACCATCAAACCAGGACTTCTTCGGCGTTCTCCTGGAGGGTCGGGCTAAGGTCGAAGCGGTCCAGGTTCATGACCTTGCTCCATGCGGCGGCGAAGTCCTCGACGAAGGTCTGCTGCGCGTCGCTCGAGGCGTAGACCTCGGCGAGGGCGCGGAGTTGGGAGTTCGATCCGAAAACGAGGTCGACGACTGTGGCCGTCCACTTCAATTCGCCGGTGCGCCGGCCGCGTCCCTCCAATACGCCCTCGGCTGTCTCGGACTTCTGCCACTTTGTGCCCATATCGAGCAGGTTGACGAAGAAATCGTTGGTCAGGGTCTCAGGCCGCGTGGTGAAGACGCCGTGTTTGGACGGCCCAAAGTTGGCGCCCAGAACTCTCATGCCGCCGATCAGAACCGTCATCTGCGGGGCGGTGAGGGTGAGCAATTGCGCTTTGTCGAGGAGCAGCTCGGCGGCGAATCCCTCGTATCCCTGGCGAACGTAATTACGGAAGCCGTCGGCCATGGGCTCAAGAGGGGCGAAGGAGGCCGCATCGGTCTGCTCCTGGGATGCGTCCATGCGGCCGGGCGCGAAGGGAACTTTGACGGGGTGACCGGCCTTCCTGGCGGCAGCCTCGACGGCCGCGCAGCCCGCGAGCACGATCAAGTCGGCGAGCGAGATTCTTTTGCCGCTGGTTTGGGCGGCGTTGAACTCCGTCTGAATGGCTTCAAGCTTCGTGAGCACCTTGGCCAGTTGGGAAGGCTGGTTCACCTCCCAGTCCTTTTGGGGCTCGAGGCGGATGCGTGCGCCGTTGGCGCCGCCGCGCTTGTCGCTGCCGCGGAAGCTCGAGGCCGACGCCCAGGCGGTGGTGACGAGCTCAGAGATGGACAGGCCCGAGGCGAGGATTTTGGCCTTCAGGGATTCGATGTCCTTGTCGCCGACCGGCTCATGATCGAGGGCGGGGACGGGATCCTGCCAGATGAGCTCCTCTTTGGGCACCAGCGGGCCGAGGTAGCGGGCGCGGGGGCCCATGTCGCGATGGGTGAGCTTGAACCAGGCGCGGGCGAAGGCGTCGGCAAACTCATCGGGGTGGTCGAGGAAGCGGCGCGAAATCGGCTCGTAAGCTGAATCGAAGCGAAGCGCGAGGTCGGTGGTGAGCATGGTGGGCGAGTGGCGTTTGGAGGGATCGTGGGCATCGGGAATGGAACGGGCGCCGGCGCCGTTTTTGGGCGTCCACTGGTGGCAGCCGGCGGGGCTTTTGGTCAGCTCCCATTCGTAGCCGTAGAGATTCTCGAGGAAGTTATTGCTCCATTTGGTTGGGGTCCTGGTCCAGGTGACTTCAAGGCCGCTTCCGATCTGGTCGCCGGCCATGCCGCTGCCAAAGCTGCTTTTCCAGCCCAGGCCCATCTGCTCCATGAGCGCGGCTTCGGGTTCGGGACCGACGTTGATGGCCGGGCCGGCGCCGTGGGTCTTGCCAAAGCTGTGGCCGCCGGCGATCAGCGCGACGGTCTCTTCGTCGTTCATGGCCATGCGGGCGAAGGTTTCGCGGATGTCACGCGCCGCGGCGATGGGGTCGGGGTTGCCGTTGGGGCCTTCGGGGTTGACGTAGATCAGGCCCATCTGCACCGCGGCCAAGGGGTTGGCCAGCTCACGGTCGCCGCTGTAGCGCTTGTCGCCGAGCCAGGTAGTCTCCGGACCCCAGTCAACATCCAGCTCCGGCTCCCAGATGTCGGCGCGGCCGCCGCCGAAACCGAAGGTCTTGAAGCCCATGGACTCGAGGGCCACGTTGCCCGCCAGGATCATCAGGTCGGCCCAGGAGATTTTGCGGCCGTATTTCTGCTTGATGGGCCAGAGCAGACGGCGCGCTTTGTCGAGGTTTACATTGTCGGGCCAACTGTTGAGCGGGGCGAAGCGCTGCGAACCGCGGCCGGCGCCGCCGCGTCCATCATGGATGCGGTAGGTGCCTGCGGAGTGCCAGGCCATGCGGATGAAGAGCCAGCCGTAGTGGCCGAAGTCGGCCGGCCACCAGTCCTGAGAGCTCGTCAGCACCTCGGCGATGTCACGCTTCACGGCGGCGAGGTCGAGCGAACTGAACGCCTCGGCGTAGTCGAAGTCCTCGCCCATGGGGTTCGAGACGGCGGGGTTCTTGGCCAGGATCTTCAGGTTGAGCCGGCGCGGCCACCACTCGCTGTTGGCGTCACCCGCGGTGGGGTGCACGCGGCCGGGCAGGACCGGGCATTCCGCGCTCTCCGGGGTCGGGCCCTCGGCGACTACTGGATCATGGTTCTCGGACATGCGAATCCTTCCGGAATAGGCGGGTCACGGTACCCAGGAATTTGTGGCGGTGGAACAGTCGGGGCAAAGGCCCCAGTAGATGACCTCGGCCTCGTCGATCGAGAAGCCGTGGTCATCGGAAGGCGTCAGGCAGGGCGCGAAACCGACCGCGCAGTCGACGTCGTCCGTGCGGCCGCAGCTACGGCAGATCACGTGGTGGTGGTTGTCGCTGACCCGGGCCTCGAAGCGGGCCGGCGACCCGGCGGGCTGGATCCGCCGGACCAGGCCGACGTCGACAAGCACCCCGAGCGCGTCGTACACGGCCTGGACCGAGATGGCACCCATCTCGGTCCGGACGGCGTCCGCGACGGCGTCGGCCGTCACGTGCGGGTGAGCCGAGACCGCTCGCAGGACGGCCAGGCGCTGACCGGTGACGCGATAGCCGCCCTGACGCAGGAGCTCGACCGGGTCGGCAGGCATGTTCCCGACTCTATCTAATCTGGACCCGTTCTGTGAATAGAACGAGTCAAGTTCCCCGCCGCATCCATGCCGGTGAGTGCAAAACGTGCACCACCGCTCGTTCTGCTAAAAATCCTTTTATTCCGAACGAACGGTGGTGCGCGGTCCGGTCGGCGCGTTGCCGAGGCGGCGGCGATGAGTCTGCATCGGCGCGGCTGGATGATGCCTTGTACTTCCACACCGGGGCGCACGAGCAGAAATTCGTCAACCTCCGGACCAATCCGCACGTCGTGCTGACCACCGGCTGCAACCTGTGGGCGCTACCGCGCCCGCACCCAGGAGGCCTACAGGTGGCCAAGCGCCGTCAACCGCCTGCTCGTCCTCGACGCGGAACACAGCCCCGGGCGCGGCACCGTCTTGCTGCTCCGCGAGGCCATCGGATTCTGACTCCGGTCAGCGAGGCCTGATCTCGCCCATCGGGCCGAAGCCGTCGTGCGGGGTGTCGATGTAGATGATCTGCGGCTGCGTGGCGACCAGGTCGGGTGCGGTCTCGAAGAACTTCTTCACATAGGGCTGCTTGACGTGCGTGGCACCCGCCTCGGCATCGGTGAAACCCTCGATGCAAATGAACTCGTTGTCGTCGGTAAGACTCCGGGACCACTGGAAGAACATGCAGCCGTCCTCGGAGTTGACGTCCTTGGCGTAGGCGTTGGCCGCCGCCAGCCAGTCGTCCATCTTCTCGGGCCGGATCTGCATCTTGATGTTGATCAGGATCATGAGTCCCTCTCCCGTAAGGTGCTAGTCGTCACAATCGTGGTGCGATCCCCTTGAAGCGTCAACAGCAGCGGCGCCCGTCAGCCGACCTGCTCCGCCAGCTCGACGATGATCCCCTCCGGGCCGCGGACGTAGCAGAGCCGGTAGCTGTCCTCGTAACGCTCCAGCTCGCCGACGAGCTCGGTGCCGCAGGCCCGCAGGCCCGCAGGCCCGCAGGCCCGCAGGCCCGCAGGCCGGCGACGATGGCGTCGATGTCCTCGACGGCGCGATGCCGACGTGCTCCATCCGGTGGATCGTCAGGTGCTCAATGCTAAGGAACCCCGATTCGAGCCGCGGCGTCCGGCCGCTGGCTAGGGTTCGGCCTCTATGGTGGCGGCATGGCCTCGTGGTGGCAGCGCGACATGATCGCGCCGGACAAACCCAACCCGCCTACCGCCCACCCAGCCGGCACCGACCGCCACATCCGGCACGGCTGGGTGAGGCTGCTCTTCAAAGACCTGTCCACCAACCCGTACACCCAGTACAAGGTCCACTTGTGGGGCGCGATTTACTGGCTGATCAACTTCCCGCTGATCTGCTGCCTGTTCTTCTTCGCGCCCACGCTGTGGATCAAGCTCGGCATCTTCATCACGCTTATCTACTCGATCTACGCTAACCTTGCGACCGACTACGGCGCCATGTCGGCGGCCGAGGCAGCGTTCGGGGAGCAACCGCCACCCCCGATCCCACTTGAGCCGCCGCCGCCGCCGATGTAAGGCGGCCTAGGCCTCCGGGCGCTACCTTGAGCCGCCGCCGCCGATGTAAGGCGGCGCAGCGCCTGCCGTCCAGGAGCGCTTCCGCGGCCATCCGGTAGCCGTCGTAAGCGGCGACATAGGCGCCGTCCACGTCACCACCCGCCAGAGCCGCGTAGCCGTCGTCCCAACCCGCAGCACCGCCCGCGACGATAGCCGGAAGGTCATCCCTGAACGTGCCTGGACCTGGCCGCCATACCCAGTCGCCGCCTGCGCCTGCCGCGACCCGATGACCTGACCAACCATTGCTCACGGTTTCCTACAATCGTGGCTAAGACGTAGCATAGATGTATGAGCACCAAGCAACGGCTCTCCGCGTCGGTCGACGCCGACCTCATCGCCGCCGCCCAGCAGGCGGTCACCGGCGGGCGGGCCGAGAGCATCAGCGCCTGGGTCAACGACGCGCTCAAGCTCTTAGGCCGACCACGACCGGCGGCTGCAGGCCCTCGATGACTTCCTGGCCGCCTACGAGGCCGAGCACGGCCAGATCACCGAGGACGAGATGCGGGACGCGGCCCGCCGGGCACGGGAACGCGCCGTCGTCGTCCGCGGTCGGCCAGACAAGCGCGAGCCGATGCCCCACGACCGCGGGGCGGCCTGATGCTGGTGCTGGACGCCGGGGCGTTCGTCGCTGTTGAGCGCGGAGACCGTGACGTGGTGGCCCTGGTTAAGAGGGAGCGCCTGGCCGGGCGCGTGCCGGTGACCAACGGCGGCGTGGTTGCCCAGGTCTGGCGCGGCGGCAGCGGCCGCCAGGCCCCCGTCGCCCGGTTGCTGGCCGGCACCGAGGTCGTGCCGGTCGATGATGGCCTGGGGCGGCGGGCCGGGATGCTGCTGGCTCGCGCCGGGCAGGCCGATGCCATTGACGCGGCGGTGGTGTGCCTGGCCGCTGACGGCGATGACATCCTCACCTCCGATCCCGGCGATCTGCGGGTCCTTGCCGAGGCAGCCGGGGTCCACGTCGAGCTCATACCGGTATAGCCAGCGGTCGCCCGGGCCAATGCGCCAGCCCTGGGCAGGGCGAAGCGGTGGCTCCGGAAGGCATGGGCATAACGACGGACAGTGCGCCCTCAGCCGACCGGCGTTTCGGCAGCAAGCGGGCCAGCCGAAGCGGAACTCTCAGGCTGGACCGTCTTCAGCGCCTCTGCCCGGCGGTAGCGCCTGGCGAGGCCCGCGCCCCCGATCGCGGCCGCGAAGCAGGACGCGCCGCCTACCGCCAGGCCGATGCGCGGGTCCGTCAGGGCGATGATCCAGCCGATCACGGGGCCGCCGACCGGAGTCGTTCCCTGGAAAGCGACTTGCCAGAGCGCAAGCACGCGGCCGCGCATGCTCGGCTCGGAACTGAGCTGGATCGTGGAGTTGCCGATAGCGATGAATGACACGCTTGCCCAGCCGACGAACAGTAGTGCGGCGTAGGCAAGGCCGAGAACGGGTGAGAACGCGCAGGCCAGGATGGCCGCCCCGAAGCCGACCAAAGCGAAGATCATCGGCCGGAGCCCGGTTCGGCCCCGCGCGGCAGTAAACAGGCCGCCGATGACCGCGCCGATTCCCATGGCCGCGGTCATGAAGCCGTAGGCCTCAGCGCCGCCGTGGAACGACCGCTCGGCAAGGACCGGTAGCGAGACAGAGAACTCATAGGCGAGTAGCCCGACCAGGCCCATCATCGCAAGCGGGACAGCGATTGTTGGCGTCCGTGCCGCGTAGCGCAGGCCCTCCCGCAGTTGACCGCTGGCCCGCCCGGACGGCGGGCTCGGCCGCAAGGCGGACCGGTCCATCATCAGCAGGGAGGTGACGACGGCCACGAAGCTCGCCGCGTTTAGAAGGAAGCAGGTCCCGGTGCCGACCGTCGCGATGAGGATGCCACCGATGCCAGGCCCGACTGCGCGCGCCGCGTTCACCGTCACCGAATTTAGCGTGATGGCGTTGCGCAGTTCGTCTTTGCCGACCATCTCCCGGACGAAGGCCTGCCGGGCGGAGTTCTCGAAGGCGTTGTTCAGGCCAAGGATGACTGCCAGCACGCAGATCTCCCAGAAGCGGGCCGAGCCGAGCACGACGAGCAGCCCGAGCGTCAGGGCCTGGAACCCCATAACCGTCTGCAGCGCGATCATGAGCCGCCGCTTGTCCACCCGGTCGGCGACAACACCGCCGTAAGGCCCCAGGAGCAAGACGGGCACCGCCTGCAGCGCGACGGCCAGGCCCAGGTCGGTGCTTGAGTGTGTGAGGGTCAGCACGAGCCAGGACTGCGCAGTCATCTGCATCCAGGTGCCGACCAGGGATATCGATTGGCCAGTGAAGTACAGACGGTAGTTCGGTACTCTCAGCGAGGAAAAAGTCTTCCCCCAGAAGGCTCCCGTCCTAATCTTCACGCACCTATCCTTACAGCAAATTAACTCGTTAGTTAGCACAACAAACTACAAGGCCTGGTTGTTCCCAGGCTCGGCCCCGGCTGTGGATCCCGCCCCATCGCATCGCCGACCCCGGCTGCACCGCGACACCGCCACCCCCGCACCGCACCAGCCCTTCCGCTAAGGAGGTGACCGGTTGGATCCTCACCCCCGACCCAACCAGTAGCGACCGCGCGGCGCTCGCCCCAGGTCACCGCTCGCTGCGAAAAACTCAGCAGTACCCAAGAGCTTCCCGGGCCGGGCCGTGCGGGCGGCTGGCTTGTCTTGCGGGTGAGACTGATCTGTCGTGCAGGTGAACTGTAGATGAACGGGGTATGCCGAGCGCATGATGGCCGCTAGCGGGTCCCCTGCG
>JBOGLX010000103.1:0-80805 GCA_050745765.1 Occallatibacter sp.
AGTTGGTGCTGATGGCGTAGATGATGGTCTCCGCCCGCTCGCACTCCTTGATCGCCTCGCTCTCGTAGACCCGGCTCTGGTTGTCGTCGCCGTCCGAGATGAGGATGATGGCCTTGCGCACCGGCTCCTGGCTGCGAAAGCCTTCCAGCATCTTGTCGCGGCAGGCGGTGTAGAGGGCATCGTAGAGCGCGGTGCCGCCGCCGGGGCTCAACGCGTCGATTCCCTGCTCCAGGCCGTCGATGTCGTTGCTCCAGTCCTCAGTGACGTTGGGCGAGACGTCGAAGCCCATGACGAAGGCGCGGTCGCTCTTGGGCTTGATGATGTCGAGCAGGAACGAGATGGCGGCCTGCTGTTCGAACTGGAAGCGCTGGCGAATGGAGGTGCTGGTGTCGATGAGGAAGCCGACACGCAGGGGCAGGTTGATCTGCTGGTGGAAGGAGTCGATGCGCGCCGGCGCGCGATGATTGTCGAGCAGGGAGAAGTCGCTCTGCTTGAGATTGGAGATGTAATGGCCGCGATGGTCGGTGACGGTGAAGATGAGATCGACCTCGTTGACGCCCAGGTTGATGGTGGGCGCGTTGACGTCGGTTGCGGGCTCGTTGGAAGGCGCGGCGGGCTGCTGCGCGGGCTGAGCCTGGGCGCCCGCCGCCGGCGTAGCTTTTCGAGGTTGTTGAGCGCTGAGCCCAACGGCTCCGATCGCTGCCGCCCCCAGGACGAAGCCAAAGACGAGGCCAAATAGGTTACGGATCATGTCTCCCTCATTTTAACAATCGCGCCCGCCCTGCATTGGGCGAGCCTTTCTTGATTCGCTTTCGGGCCGCATCGGGCCCCATCGGCCGGGCTGCTTCGAGTTGTCGCAGGAACTCTTCGAGCTCGGCTGGCAGCGGCGCTTCGAGTTCGACAGATTTCTCGGTAATGGGGTGAGCGAACTCGAGCCGCGCCGCGTGCAGAAAGTTTCTTCCCAGGCGGAGTTTTTCCGGCTGCGCCGCCCTGGGGGCCGACTGGTCAGTCAGTTGCCCCGCCGCGCCGTACAGCGTATCGCCCACCACGGGATGGCCGATGGAGGCCATGTGCACGCGAATCTGGTGGGTGCGGCCTGTCTCAATGCGCACGCGCACGAGCGTGAATTTTCCGAAGCGAGTGGTTAAACGCCGAACGACCTCAAAATGGGAGACAGCGGAGCGGGCGTTTTCGCTCGGGCGGGTAGTCATGCGAGTGCGGCGGACGGGGTCGCGGCTCACGGCGGCGCTGATGGTGTCCTTATCGCGGCCGATAGCGCCCTGCACCAGCGCGATGTAGGTCTTGCGGATGCGCCGGCCGGAAAACATGGCGCCGAGGGCTGCATGGGCGCGGTCGTTTTTGGCCACGACGATAAGGCCGCTGGTGTCTTTGTCAAGGCGGTGCACGATGCCGGGGCGCAGCTCGCCGCCCGTGGTTGAGAGCTGGTTGAAGCGATAGAGGAGCGCGTTGACCAGCGTTCCGCGGCTGCGCGCGTCGTCGCTGCGGCCGGAGCCGGCGTGGACCATCATGCCCGCCGGCTTGTTGACGACGGCGAGGTCCGCGTCTTCGTAGATGACGTCGAGCGGAATGGCTTCAGGCACAGCTTTGAGTGGGGCCGGGTGAGGCTCGCCGGTGATCTCGATGCGTTCGCCTCCGCGCAGTTTCAGCGATGGCTTTGCGCCTCTGCCGTCGACCTTGACGCTGCCTTCGTCGAGGAGCATTTGCACGCGCGAGCGGCTCACGGTTTCGAGGTGGCGAACCAGAAACCGGTCGAGGCGCTCACCGGCAGCGTCCGCGGGCACATCGAATGTGCGCGGCGTGTGGCTGCCGGCCGCAACGAACGCGGCTTCATCGCGCTCGGTCTCGCCGGGCTCCGGTTCTTCAGTCTCTTCTTCGTCAGGCATGGTTGAGTTCGTTGGCTTTGGCTAAGTTCGCGGCGCCGGGGTTTGCTTCGCGCGGCGCGGCGGCGCGGCGCTCGCGCAACAGGAGCGCGCCGGCGAGCACCAGGGCAATGGCGGCGATCTGCGGGCCGTCGAGCGCGCCGCCCAAAACCTGGCCGCGGCCCACGCGATTGCGCCCCAGTTCGGTCAAGTAGAGAATCGCGCCGCTTCCCATGAACCACAGGCCGGCCAGGTCGCCCTGCCGGCGACGGCGCGGCAGCCACAGGAGCAGCGCAACGGAAAGCGCGAGGAATGCGAGCGCCGCGTAGGCCTGCACAGGCTGAACAGGAACGCCGAGAGGAGCGCCGCTCCACAGCGCGGCAAGCGGGTTGGTATAGGTGACGGCCCACGGAGCGTGCGCGCCCGCATCGATGCCGAAGCCCGAACCGGCCAGCAGCGAACCGAACTGATCGAAGGCCAGCCCCAAGGCGAGGGGCGCGGCCAGGCCATCGGCGGCGTTGAGGATCGGCAGCTTCACTGCGCGCGCGTAAGCCGCTCCGCAAGCCGCTCCGGCGAGTATGCCCACCGCGCCGAGCAGCGGATGATGAATCGCGCCCAGCGCGAGAATCCAGGAGGGATGGCGCAGGACATTAGTCCAGTTGGCAATTATGAGCAACAGCCGCGAGCCAACGAGGGCGGCGAACAGCGCGATCACGCATAGGTTCCAAACATGGGCGGCGTTGAGACGCGCGATACGCGCGGTGCGCTGCGCGAGCAGAAGCGCGAGCACGACTCCGAGTGCCGCCATGACGCCATAGGCGGGAATGAGAACGGAGCCGACGCGGAAGAGGACGGGGTACACCTAAATCAGCATACGGTATTTCAGTTGAGGGCGCAGGTGCGCGCAATTAGAGAAGAGTAGAATCCGGCCCACGGGGCCGTGAGCGATGCGCTGGTGAACCCGTCCTAAGACGGTGGAGCTCCCCGCGGTTCATTAGGCATTCCGGACTGGCGGACACGGCACACAGAACCGATTGTCGAGTCGAGCTCCTGTTCATTGAATGTTGGTTCAACCAGCGTTGACCACCCACCTGCTTAGCAGGCCGGTTTCTATTGCGGATAGTAGGGGTACTGGCTGGAAAATACAAGTCTTGTGCGATGGGGGCGCGATGTGCTACGTTTTCGCTCCCGTTTTTGAACCGATCCCAAAAGCGGAAATGCCGCTTACGACGCCGTTTTACGCTCTTCGGCCAACACTTCGTCGAGCAGGCCGCGCAGATTGGCGGCGCGGACGCGGCCCTGGAGCGCATCGGCGGCGCCCGCCAGCGACAACTCATCGGCGAGATTGAGCGCGGCCAGCACCGCTACGCGCAGCGAATCCACGGTGCGGCCCTGCGCGGCGACGGCGCGCATTTTGCCGTCGACGCAAGCAGCCAGCTCGCGTATGTGATCCGCATTCTGGCCGGAGAGGTGATACGTCTGATCGTAAATTTCAACGGTTACGTATTCCATCGGCCCGTCGTCTGGATCTTGGCCCATGCGTCCCCTCAAAGCTCGAGCGCATCGAGCTGCGCCAGGAGCCTCTCGACACGCTGCCGCACCTGGTCGCGCTCGGCGCGAAGCGTGCCGATTTCCCTTTCCAGCTTATCTGCAACCGCCATCTGTTCGCGCATTTGTTCATCCGATCGGGCAGCGCGCTCGTCGGCTTCCACCCGTGCCTGCCGTTCCCTCTTTACCAGCTCTACTGCTCGGAGAATGCGCTCCTCAAGGGCGGAAAAATCGTCCACGCTCAAGGCCAGCGACTCGGCGGGCGGGTCGTGAGGCTGCTGTCCGGTTTGCTCTTCTTCCGCCGTTCCCTCTTGCCAGAATGTTTGCGACATCGAAAAATCCCTCCGCGTATACCGCTTGTCGAGTCAGTATAGCGCCGATCGGGACCGCTTTCGCGGCTATGTGCGCAGGCGCGCACCAGCTTTGGCAACGGCGTCGGCGACGCGGGATTGGTACTCCTGCAGTTCCTCTTCGCGCAGGGTCCGGCCGGCGGCCTGAAAGGTTGCGCCGAGGAGCAGCGAGTACTCGTTTGCGCCAAGCCTGGCGTCGTGAAAGACCTCGCGCACGCGCCACTCGGCCAGCTCGGGGATTTCGAGCGCGGCAAGAGCGCGGTCGATTGCTTCCCAGGGAACGCCGCGGTCGAGGATGAGCGAGAAATCGCGGCGCACGGGCTGGAAGCGCGAGAGCTCGCGCGCGATGGGCTTGCGCAGCGGGAGTTTGTAGAGGCGATCGAGATAGATTTCGCCAACGAGCACCGTGTCCCTGAGCTTACGGGTCGCAGCTTCGCGCGGGTGCAACTGGCCAAACCAGCCGGTAGTGACGCCTTCGACAGCCACGCGGGCGGCGCGGTATGGATGCAGCCATGCGGGCGTAAGTCCGGCCTCGGGCGGAAAGCGGTCGAAGTAAATGGTGCGCGACTGAAAGCGCGAGATCAATTGCTCGACGACGCCTTTGACGTCATGAAAATCGATTGCGCGCGAGGGATGGAGCGGACCTTGCTCCGGCAAACTGCCCACGGCTGCGAAGGCGACCGCTGGGCGTTCGTCGACTTTTTCTGTTGCGCCGCCGAAGACCGTCCCGAGCTCGAAGAGGCGCACGTCGGCAACGTCGCGGTGCAGATTGCCGGCGATCGTGGCGAGCATTCCCGGAACCAGCGAAGGGCGCAGCACGCCGGCCTCCTCGTTGAGCGGGTTGCCGATGGGAACGGCGAGCCCGGGCTGCGGCGCGGTCAGCGCGGCGTCGGCGGCAGAGCAGAAAGTACTGGAGATGGCTTCATTGAATCCCGCGGCCAGAAGCGTGCCGCGCACCGCCGCTTCGCTTGCGGCCCAGGGCAGCGCGCGCACGCCATCGCCATAAGCCGGCAGCGTGTTGGCAAAGCGGTTGTAGCCGTAGACTCGCGCGACTTCTTCAATGAGATCGATCTCGCGCTCCATGTCGAGCCGCCAACTGGACGGAGTAACTTGCCAGGCGGCGCTTTCTTTTGCTAACTCCCCTTTCTCCGCTAACTCCGCTCTAAGGCCGCACCCGAGCGCCGTGAGCACATTCTCCACAGTGGCCGCGGTTATGCCTTCCTCGTCGACAGTCTTGCCCAGAATGCGATGGACTTCGCTGAGCGCGAGCGCAATGGGCTTGCGGCTGGCGGTGCGCGCTTCGATGGCGGGGTCGCGCACGTCCACCAGATCGCCTTCCATCCATCCGCCGCTTGCCAGCAGAATGCGGCTAACAAGTGCAGAGGCTACGGGCGCGGCATTGAAGTCGGCGCCGCGCTCGAAGCGATGGCTGGCGTCGGTGTGCAGGCCGTGGCGGCGCCCAGTGCGGCGCACGGCCATGGGATCGAACCACGCGGCTTCGACGAGCACGTTTTTGGTCGCAGGCGTAATCATCGTGTCCCAGCCGCCCATCACCCCAGCCAGCGCCAGAGGCTTGGCGTGGTCGGCGACCACGAGGTCCTCGGCGTCGAGCGCGCGGTCGATGCCGTCGAGCGTCTTCAGGCGTTCGCCTTTACGCGCGTGGCGAACGACGATGCCGCCTTCGATTTTGTCCAGATCGAAGGCGTGCGTCGGATGGCCCATGGCCAGCCACGCAAAGTTCGTCGCGTCCACAGCGTTCGAGATGAGTTTCTGTTCGAGAAGGCCGAAGTAAGTGGCGACCTCCGCGCCGGGGAACCAGTCGCGCGACTCTGTAATAGCTATGCCGCGGAGAACGCGAGCCGTGAAACGGCCGCAGCCGTCTTTGGCCTCGATGCGAACAGAGAATGGAATAGCCGCCGGCTTCGCGTCGGGCAGTTCGACGTCGAGCGGCTTCAGTTGCACGCCATAGATAGCCGCCGCCTCACGCGCGATGCCATAGTGGTTCATGGCGTCAACGCGATTGGTCGTAATGTCCATCTCGTAGAGCGAGCCGTTGCCGGCGCCGAGATCGTAGATTCCTTCTACGGCTATTCCGCGGAGAGTCAGTTCCTCGCCGAGCTGCTTGTCGTCAACTGAAAGCTCAGGGAGACTTGCGCGTAGCCATTTAGTCAGTATTTTCATCGATCGGGTTTTTCTCCTCGCGAGTCGGCGCGCTGCGCGCTTGGCGAGTTGGCAGGTTCGCCTGCTCCAGCCGGATCGGCATCGGGTTCGAGCACGCCAAGCAGCCCGTTGATCAACTTAGCCACGCGGGTGCCCAGGTCAAGCAGTTCATCACTGGAGTGTTCATCGAAAAAGCCCAGGCTGGCTGCCAATTCGATCTGCGTCTGCAGTTCGTTGATCGATGCCCTAGCAGATCCGAGTCCCCTCCGCATCTCGGCATCGTTGAGCCGTCCATGCGCTTCCGCAATATGACTCGCCACGCTTACGGCAGACCGGCGCAGTTGCATACGCAACCCGAAGGTTTCGGATTTCGGAAACTCCTCGGTTTGGGCATAGACAGCGCGGGCCAAATCCATCGCCTTTTGCCATGCGATCAAATCACGATAATGTCGTGTTCTGGCCATGTGCCGCGAACCTGCCAACTTGCCAACGTCCGCCGCAGCGGACGCCAACCTGCTAAACGAATTGACTTAGAAACCGCATATCTCCCGAGAAAAACTGCCCGATGTCGCTCACGCCATACTTCATCATGGCGATGCGCTCCACGCCCATGCCGAAAGCAAATCCCGAAATCTTCCTCGGATCATACCCCGGCTGTTTCTCCGCGGCGAATGCAAACACCGCCGGATCCACCATGCCGCAGCCGAGCAGCTCGATCCAACCCGACTGCTTGCATTTGCGGCAGCCCTTGCCGCCGCAGAAGATGCAACTGATCTGCACGTCGGCGCTCGGCTCGGTGAACGGGAAAAACGATGGAAACAGCCGCGTCTTGACCGACGAGCCGAACAGCGCCTTCATAGCGTGGTCGAGCGTTCCCTTGAGGTCGCTGAAGGTGATGTTCGTGTCTACGCATAGCCCCTCGACCTGGTGAAACATCGAGGAGTGAGTGGCATCGTCGGCTTCATTCCTGTGTACCTTGCCGGGAATCACGATGCGCACCGGCGGCGGCTCGAGCTCCATGGTCCGCATCTGCACGGGCGAGGTGTGGGTACGCATCAGCAGCCGGTCGCGCTGCGGCCGGCGCTCCTGATTGGCGATGACCAGCGTGTCCTGCGTATCGCGCGCGGGATGGCCGGGCGGAAAGTTCATGCTCTCGAAGTTGTAGTAGTCGGTCTCGACTTCGGGGCCCACGCCCACCGAATAGCCGAGCGCCGCGAAGACGCCGACGATCTCGTTCATGGTGCGCGTGATCGGGTGCTCGGCGCCGATGAGCCGCCGTGTGCCCGGCAGCGTGATGTCGATGGCTTCGGCGGCGAGCGCGGCGTCGCCTGGGCCGCTCGCCAGCGCGGATTCCAGCAGGCTCTCTACCGCCGCTTTGAGCGCGTTAAAGCGAACCCCAAGCGCCTTCTTGGCCTCGGGCGGAGCGGCCTTCAGCCAGCGCGACGAGACTTCGTTGAGCCGGCCCTGCTTGCGGCCCAGCCAACGCAGGCGATAAGCTTCAACCCCCTCGGGCGCCGAAAGCGCGGCGGCTTCGTCGCGTGCTTGCCGTTCCAGCGCAGCAAAGGCTTTGTCCAGCGCGGCGTCGTCAAATGCCGTCAGATTGGGGATGGTTTCGTCCGTCATGCGTAAAGAGCAGGATAAACCACTCGGGGAGATGCAAAACGGCCCGGGATCCATGCGGACTCCGGGCCGTGCCTTTCCGCCAGTCACATCTCGAACTACGCGGCCTTGGCAGTCAGCGCCGTCTTGGCCTGCTCCACGAGCTTGGTGAATCCCGCCGCGTCGTGGACAGCGATATCGGCCAGAACCTTGCGGTCGAGCTCGATGCCGGCTTTCTTCAATCCATTGACGAACTGCGAGTAGCTCGTCCCGTTCAGCTTGGCTGCGGCGGCGATGCGCACGATCCAGAGCGACCGGAACTGGCGCTTCTTCTGGCGGCGGCCCGTGTAGGCGAACTTGAGGCCGCGCTCGACCGCCTCCTGCGCTGCCTGGTAGAGCTTGGATTTGGTGAGGAAATAACCGCTGGCGCGATCGAGAATTTTTTTGCGGCGGTCATTCCGCTTGGTGCTACGTTTTACGCGGGGCATGGGTTGGTTCTCCTTTTTGGTTCGTCGGTCAGGCGGCTGGAGGCAGGAGGGCCGAATCCATTCGGCCGGTCAACCTCTTCACTCGCTCGTCAAGCCTCGATCTCTCGGTTACTCGCGGCCGGGCTCCAAAACGAGTCCCAAGCGGAGTACCGGGGGCCCCGTCCGCATTTGCGGCGGACTCGACTGGGAGCCCTGAAGCGCCGTCTCTATCCAGAGCCGGCGCAGCGATCAGGCGTAAGGAATCATGCGCGCTACCTTCGCGTAGTCGCCGTCCGACACAAGCAGCGTTCTTCCCAGCTTCCGCTTGGTCTTTGGCGCCTTCGACGTAAGGATGTGCCGCGTCTTCGTCTGGCCCCGCTTGATCTTGCCGGTGCCGGTCTTGCTGAAGCGCTTGGCCGCGCCCTTATGAGTCTTCAACTTGGGCATGTTTTTCTCGATTTCTTGTGTGCGCGGAGCGGGTTATCCGCACCGCAAACCCGCAAGACAGGGACTTCCCTGCGCCTTAAGGGCCTTATCAGTATAGCCTAACCGCGATTTCAGGCCAAATCCGGGCCGCCAAATCCGGGCCGCCAAATCGGGGTCATCGTCCTCGCCAGACTACTTCCATTCGTCGTTCGGGGTCGGGTCGGCCGCCGTGAACGGCGAGCAGCACGGCTTGTCGGTGGCGTGGAAGTTCATCAGCTCCACGCGAATCCCGCCGGGATCGTAGAGGTTGAATTGGTACTTGCCGTCGCGGCCGATCTTGGGCCCCTGATCGTGGCGGCCGGTAAGACGGTTTCCGGCTTCGAGACGCTTGTATGCATCGGGAACCGAGGCTTCGCCGATAGAGAAATGGTCTAGCACGCCGAGCGCCCGCTGGGTCATGTTGGCCGGAATGCCCGAACCCGAAGGCCCGCTCGTCAGCATGTATTCCAGCCAGTCGTGGCCGTCAGGAACCTGCTGGCTGACCCAGTCCAGCTTGCCCGGCGCCATCCCGCCGTACCAGTATGGCCGGAAGCCCAGGAGATCGCGATAGAACGCGTCTTCGGCGGCGCGGCTGTGCACCATCATTCCGCAGTGGATGATGCGGTTGCCGATCGCCGCCGGCGCATCAACCGGCTGCGGATGCCGAGGCGGCTGAACAAACTGCACCTTGTTGCCTTCGGGATCGAGCACCGTGAACCAGCGGCTGCCGTCGGCTCCTGTTTTCACGCCGGCCGGTGTCTTCCATCCTTTGGCGGCCAGGTACCTGCGCATCCCTTCGGCGCTTGTGGTGTCCCACGCGATGTGGTCAAGACGGTCGATTCCGGCGCCGGCCGGCAGAGGCAGCACCTCAACGAACTGCGTCGCATTGAAAGCGTAGCGCACGCCCTTGGGATCCTCCGGATCGGGCAGTTTAGCCGCTCCCAGGATCTCACGATAGAAATGCTCGGCTGCCGCCGGCTCCGACGTAAAGACAGCAATGTGCGAGATGCCAGTAATCAATGGACGGGCAGGGGGTCGGGCTGGGGGATGGACCGTGGCGGATCGGGCCGTGGCGGCGAGCACAACGGTAGAGAGCAGTGCGAAGGCAAGGTATCTCTGTTGCATGGCGGACCTCGTTCTCGGGGCGAAACCACGATAACAGAATTTGGCGCCCGGAATAGGCGTGGATTGGAACCGGCGCGGAGCGGCCTCCTCGATCGCTTTGCCGTCGAGCATTTTGCCTTCGATCCACTGTTAAACTGAAGACTGATGATCCTCCCGTTTGTCCGCGAAATTTTCGCGGAGCTGGAGCATTCGCCGGGATTCGAGCGCGTTCGCAGGCACCTGAGCCTGGATGCGGGGCGGAGACGTGTGTCCGGATTGACTGGGACGGCGCGTGCGCTCTACATCCCTCTCATGGCGCACGCCGCCAGGCAGCCGGTCATTGTTGTTGTCGCCGACAACAAGGCCGCCGAGACTCTCGAAACCATGCTGCGCGCCGGCTGCGAGCTGACCGGCGCCGTGGATCCCGCGCAGGTGGTGCGCTTCCCCGCTCACGACGTTCTTCCGTTCGAAAATCTTTCGCCGCACCCGGACGTGCAGGAGCAGCGCGCGGCGGCGTTGTGGAAGCTGGCCACCGGCGCCGTCTCCATCCTGATTGCGCCCGTCGAAGCGGCCGCCATAAAGCTCTTCGACCGGGAGTACTACGCGGGGTTGGCGGTAACACTGAGGCGGGGCGAAGAGGTCGATATCGAGGTGCTCACCGGCCATCTGGCCAGCGTGGGCTACACGCAGATGGATTTGGTGGAGATGCCGGGACAGTTCACGCGGCGTGGCGGCATTCTCGACGTGTATTCGCCGGAGGCCGACCGTCCCGTGCGCATCGAGTTCTTCGGCGACGAGATCGAGACCATCCGCAAATTCGATCCCGAGACGCAGCGCTCTCAGTCGGGTCTGGACGAAGCGCAACTGCTGCCGCTGACCGAGACGCCGGTGACTGAGCGCCTGTTGGCCGCGGTGCACGCACGCTTGAGCCGTGCGCGCGTGGCAGTGGACGGAGAGATCGAAGAGATGAATGCCGAAGGGGAAATGGATGCCGAAGCGGCAGCGGCCGGCGGGGCCAGCGTCTTTCCGGGGTGGGAGTTTTTCTCGACCGTGGCGGGAGCGGAGCGCTCGCTGCTTACGCTGCTGCCTCGCTGCGCGCTGTTTGTGGATGAGCCGGCCATGGTGCGCAACCAGATCGACCGCTGGTGGAACAAGGTGGAACAACGCCACGAACGCTCGGGCATCGGGTCGTTGATCCGGCCGGAGGACATCTATCTGCGCCCGGAGATTTTAGCCGCCATGCTCCGGTCGCACATGGGCCTCGACCTCGATCAGCTTGGCGCCGTCGATGTGCTGGAAGACGATGCGACACTGGGCGAAATTGAACTGAACACGCGGCCAACGCTGCGTTTTCACGGCTCCATTCCCGCCCTGACCGAGCAGTTGGGCAACCTCATGGCGGTTGAAACGCACATCGTGCTCGCCGCCGCGAACCAGGGCGACGTGGAACGGCTTGCGACGGTGCTCCGTGAGTACCAGATTCCATATCGCCTGGGCAGCCGCGTGGCGCACACCGGCAGCGAGACCATCCTGGACGAAGCGAGTTACATGGCCGGCGACCTTCGCGTGCCGGTGATTGTAAGAGCCAGATTAGCGGCGGGAGTTAGTTTCGCGGACACAAACTTGGTTGTCTTCGGGGCCAATGACTTATCCGACGACGTGGATGTTTCGGCACGCCCGGTTCCCAACAAATCAAAGACAGCGGCCTTTGTTTCCGATTTCCGCGACCTCGGCGTCGGCGATTACGTGGTTCACGTGGAGCATGGGATCGCGCAGTACCAGGGATTGAAGGAAATTACGCAGGATGGGCTCTCCATCGAGTTTATGATCCTGGAGTTTGCCGACCAGGCCAAGTTATATGTGCCGCTAACTCGTCTGGATCTGATTCAAAAGTACCGCTCGACTGAATCGGGACCGGCTCCGGTACTGAATAAGTTGGGTTCGGCGCAGTGGGCCAGGACCAAAGCGCGCGTGCGCAAAGCCATGCAGGACATGACGGCCGAGTTATTGAAGTTATACGCCGAGCGGCATACGGCGCAGGGCAACTCTTTCTCAAAAGACAACGAGTTTCAGCACGAGTTCGAAGACGCGTTCGACTACAACGAAACCGACGACCAGTTATCGGCGATCAGAGCTATTAAATACGACATGGAATCGGCTACGCCTATGGACCGGCTGCTGTGCGGCGATGTGGGCTACGGAAAAACCGAAGTGGCCATGCGCGCGGCATTCAAAGCTGTGCAGGATGGCAAACAGGTTGCGGTGCTGACTCCGACCACGGTGCTGAGTTTCCAGCATTTTGAAACCTTCAAGCGCCGCTTCTCGCAGTTTCCCATCAACGTGGAGATGATCTCACGTTTCCGCACGGCGAAAGAACAGAAAGGCATTGTGGAGCGCGTGGGGAGCGGCAAGGTGGACATTCTCATCGGCACGCACCGGCTGCTCTCGAAAGACATCGAGTTTCAGGACCTGGGCCTGTTGATCGTCGACGAGGAACAACGCTTCGGCGTGCGGCACAAGGAGCGGCTGAAGCAGATGCGCAAGGAGATCGACGTGCTGGCGATGAGCGCCACGCCGATTCCGCGTACGCTGCACATGTCGCTCGTGGGCCTGCGCGACATGAGCGTGATCGAGACGCCGCCGAAGGACCGCATGGCGATTCAAACGGTAGTCGCCAAGTACGACGAGAAGATCGTGCGTTCCGCGATCGAGGTGGAACTGGAGCGCGGCGGACAGGTCTATTTTGTACACAACCGCGTCGAGTCGATTTACGAGATCGCCGCGCGGATACAGGAGCTTGTGCCGGCGGCGCGGGTTGCGGTGGGTCATGGGCAGATGAGCGATGGTGAGCTTGAGAAGGTGATGCTCGCGTTTATGCACCACGAGTTCGATGTGCTGGTGGCGACGACAATCATCGAGAACGGCCTGGACATTCCTCTTGCAAACACCATCCTGATCAGCCGCGCCGACCGGCATGGATTGAGCGAGCTTTACCAGTTGCGCGGGCGCGTGGGCCGATCGAACCGGCGCGCCTACGCGTACCTGCTGATCCCGGCGGAGAACGAGCTGACGGAGATTGCGCGGCGAAGACTCGCGGCGCTCAAGGAGTTCAGCGACCTGGGCGCGGGGTTCAAGATTGCCGCGCTTGACCTGGAGCTGCGCGGCGCCGGCAACATGCTGGGCGGCGAGCAGAGCGGGCACATCGAGGCTGTTGGATTCGAGTTATACACGTCGATGCTCGAGGCCGCAGTGAAGGAGATGAAGGGCGAGAGCAGCGAGGAGCGGCCCACCGCGCAGCTCAACCTCGGCATTGCGCTGCGCATCGACGAGAGCTATGTGCCTGAGGAGAACCAACGCTTGCGGCTCTATAAAAAGATCGCCGGCGCGTCGAGCGAAGCCGCGGTCAGCGAGGTGCGCGCAGAGATGGAGGACCGTTACGGCTCGCCGCCCGACGCTACGGTTTATCTGCTCGAGGCGGCGACGATCCGGCTGGAGTGCGAACGGATCGGGATTGCGCAGGTCGATCGCAAGCGCGGTGAGTTACAAATCCGATTTACCGAGAGCGCCACTGTCGATCCCCAGCATCTAATGCGTTTGGTGGCGCGCAACGCGAAACGTGGCGCGCAATTCACGCCGCAGGGGCTGCTAAAGTATCCATTATCCGCCGCGCGGCCCGATGAAGTGCTGCTGGAGATACGCGAGGTGCTCGACAGCCTCGCGCCGGCGCGGGTAAGTGCGTAGTCGATGAAGTACTGCGTCAATTTTTAAATGAGGTTCCTGTTACTACTCTGAAAACCGAGGAGAAGGAATGAGTAAAAAGGTAAGAAAGGCTGTATTTCCGGCAGCCGGACTGGGCACCCGGTTTTTGCCGGCCACCAAGGTGGTTCCCAAGGAGATGCTCGCCCTCGTCGACAAGCCCATCATCCAGTACGGCGTGGAAGAAGCCGTCGCGTCGGGAATCGAGCACATAATTTTTGTTACCGGCCGCGGCAAAGAAGCGATGGAAGATCACTTCGACTTCAGTTTCGAGCTGGATGCGATGCTGGAGCGGCGCGGCAAAAAAGAACTGCTCGCAGTTTCGCGCGGCGTGGCCACGATGGCGCGCATCAGTTACATTCGCCAGAAAGAACCGCTCGGGCTTGGCCATGCCGTCCTTTGCGCGAAGGACCTGGTTGGCGATGAGCCCTTCGCCGTGATCCTGCCCGACGATGTGATTGACGCCGAGCAGCCGTGCCTCAAGCAGATGATCGATGTGTTCGGCGAGAAAGGCGGATCGGTGCTGGCGACGATGACGATCGAGGGGCCGGGGATCAGCGCGTACGGCGTGCTGGCGGGCACGCAGGACGCAGCCAATCCCCGCATTTATAACTGCACGGGGATGGTGGAAAAGCCGAAGTTAGAAGAGGCGCCGTCGACGCAGGCCATTATCGGCCGCTACGTGCTCACGCCGCGCGTATTCGCGCTGCTTGAAGGAACCAGGCCTGGCGCAGGCGGTGAAATCCAACTGACGGACGGAATCAAGGCATTGCTCCAGGAAGAAAAGGTGTATGGCTACACTTTCAAAGGCAAGCGGTTCGATGCGGGCGACAAGTTCGGCATGTTACAAGCTACGGTCGAGTTTGCGCTGAAGCGGCCGGAGTTTGGGGATAAGTTCCGGACTTATCTGAAGGGATTGCCGCTGTGAAGCGAAGTTAGCGGAGTCAGCGAAGTTAGCGGAGTTAGAAACCGCACCTCGATCGAGGCGCCCGAGATGAGGCGAACTCCGCTAACATCGTCAACTCCGCTCTTCTACGCCTTCCACTTGATATTGCAGCCGATGGATGGTCGCTGGCCGGTGGGAACTGGCTTGCCGTCGAGGACCAGGTCGATGGCGGCGCGAAGATCGATTCCAGTGACGGGGATTCCGTTGCCGGGGCGGCTGGAGTCGAACTGGCCGCGGTAGACGAGGCGGAAATCGCCGTCGAATAGAAAAAAATCGGGCGTGCAGGCGGCCGTGTAGGCGTGAGCTGCGTCCTGGCTTTCGTCATATAAATAAGGAAACGTAAAGCCATTCGCCTGCGCCTGCTTCTTCAAACCCTCCGGACTGTCGCCGGGATACGCCGTAGCGTCGTTGCTGCCGATGGCGGCTACGCCCAGCGGCTGTGAAACGTAATCCGCAAAGAATGGGCCCAGAGTTTTTTCGATGTGCTTTACGTAAGGGCAGTGGGCGCAGATGAACATGACCAGCAGACCCTTTTTGCCCCGAAAGTCGCCTCGGGCGAAGGTCTTGCCGGTCATAACATCGGTGAGCGCAAAGTCGGGGGCGATGGTGCCTAGTTCAAGCATGGTGGATTCGGTGTGTGCCACGGTAATTCTCCTTTTGGACAGTGAAATACCGGCGAGTTAGCGGATCGGCGATCTCACCCATTAGATGCTACCGGGAACCCGCGCGATTTTCGATTAAAAAAGTCCCGGCTGGCGGCCCGGCATAGCCAGGCCGAAGTGCTCGTAAGCCAGCCGCGTGGCGACGCGGCCGCGGGGAGTGCGGTCGAGGAATCCGATCTGGATCAGGAACGGTTCGTAAACCTCTTCGAGGGCGTCTTCTTCCTCGGCCAGGGTCGCGGCCAGCGTTCCCAGGCCCACCGGGCCGCCGTCGTACTTCTGCATGATGGTGAGCATCAGCCTGCGGTCGATCTCGTCGAAGCCGTGGGCGTCCACTTCGAGCATGGTGAGCGCGGCGTTGGCGGTGGGCCGGTCGATGACTCCGGTGCCGCGCACCTGCGCGTAGTCGCGCACGCGGCGCAGCAGACGGTTGGCGATGCGCGGCGTGCCGCGGGAGCGCTGCGCAATCTCGGCGGCGCCGTCGCGATCGACTTCGACCTGCATAACTTCTGCGGAGCGCTCGACGATAATGCGCAATTCTTCTTCGGTGTAAAACTCGAGGCGCAGCAGAATGCCGAAGCGCGAGCGCAGCGGCGAGCTGAGCAGTCCGGGGCGCGTGGTGGCGCCGATGAAGGTGAAGGGGCGAATTTCCATTACATGGGTCCGCGCCGCCGGGCCCTGGCCGATAATGATGTCGAGCTTGTAGTCTTCGAGCGCGGTGTAGAGCTTTTCTTCGAGCACCGGCTGCAGGCGGTGAATCTCGTCGAGAAAGAGCACCTGGCGCTCGCGCAGGTTGGTGAGGATTGCTGTAAGGTCGCCCTGGATCATAAGCGCCGGGCCGGAGGTCTGCTGGAAACCGACATCGAGTTCGTTGGCTACGATGGCCGCGAGCGTGGTCTTGCCCAGGCCGGGAGGGCCGAAAAGGAGCACATGGTCGAGCGCTTCGCCGCGCGCCTTGGCGGCTTCAAGTGCGATGGAGAGCTGCTCTTTTGCTTTGGATTGGCCGATGAATTCGCCAAGCCACCGCGGGCGCAGCTTGAGCTCGAAGTTCTGCTCTTCGTCGGCGCGCGCGGCGCTCACCAGGCGTTCCGGCGTGTTGTCGCGGGCGATGGCCATGCTGAGGAGAAGTGTAGCTTGCGCAGGTGTGCGGGGCAAAGCGCGGGCGCGCGGCGGGAGCGTTATCCAGGAAGGCAAAGGGAGCGCAAACCTTGAACAGCTTATCGCGATGAGCGGGCGTCGAAGCCGTGCCGCCCACTCCGACTCGCGCGGCGACTGAGAAAGGCATGTGAAAACCTCTCGCGATGACCTCACGAGGAGCTTACGTCATATCCGATTCTATTGAAACATTCTTTACGAATCATTCTGCTAGTCGCAGAGATTCAAAGTCTTGCCATTCACGTACTGCCAGAAACCGAAACTGGTATCCTCGTAGACGGCTTTGAGTTCTTCTCCCGGTTCATCGAAAAACAGGCCATAAAAGGTTTCACATAAATGCTCGATCAAGCAAAACGGCCGGCTAGTAAAGGGCGCCTCCTAAAGAGGCGCGTGTTCACAACGATCTCGATCGTAATGATTGGCTTGCTCGTGGCGTGCGGAGGATTGTGCGCCCAGCAGCCTACCACGTGGGAAGGCGTGGTGCGAAATAGCGCCGGGGCGCCGCTCGCCGGGGCAGAGGTTCTGCTCCAAGGGAGAGACGCGAAGGCGGAGGCGGTGACGGGCGCGGACGGTCATTTTCGCACCGCGCCCGTGCCGGCAGGACCGTACCGGTTCAGCATCGAAGCCAATGGCACGAGTTCCAAGTATGCGCAGCCCATCGACCTGACGCCGGGCCAGCCTTCTGCCGCGATCACGCTTTCGGACCGGGGTGAGATCACGGTGACCGCTGGGGAGCAGACAGATCAGAACGCGACGGGCGGCGAGGATCTGTCCGGCCAGACGGTCCGCGAGCTGCCGCTGAATAAACGCGATTTCAGCTCCCTGCTGCTGCTGGCGGCCGGCACCATGACCGATGCCAATGGCGCGACGAACTTTACCCAGCAGTTCGCGATCGACGGACAGCGCGGCGTGGAAGCGACATTCGCAATGGACGGCGCCGATATCAGCGATCCGGAGATGGGAGGGGCGACGTTCACGAACTTCAATGTGGATGCTGTCAAAGAGATCCAATCGAGTTCGGGATGGATGCCGGCCGATGTGGGGCGCGGCGCATCGGGATTCACCAACATCGTAACCCGCTCGGGCGCCAGCGGATTTCATGGATCGATTTTTGAGTTTGTGCGCAACTCGGTTTTGGACGCCCGCAATTTTTTCGATTATCCCACGCCTGCTTACCCGGGACGGATTCCACCATTCCGGCGCAATGAATTCGGCTTCACGAACGGAGGGCCGGTGTATTTGCCGCGCGTGTACGACGGGCGCAAGCGGACCTTCTATTTTGCCCAGTACCAGGGGTTTCGCCAGGCGCAGGGCACCACGCAGGTAATGCCGGTGCCAACCGCAGCCGAGCGTAGCGGTGTCGACGTGGTCTCTTATCCAGACGGGTCAAGCGATACCTTGAATGTGCCCGTCGACCCGAGTATTGCAGCGGTACTGTCGCGTTATCCCCTTCCTAACGATGCCGGCGGCTCGTTTGGCGTGCATACCTATGCCACTGCGTCGGTGGTGACAACAAATGCCGATCAGTTTGAGCTGCGGATCGATCGCAAGTTCTCGCCGAAAGACCGGTTCTTTGCACGTTTCAATCTGGACAATATTACCGGACCGACAACCAATCCCGACCAGACGGCGATCGATCCGGCTTTTGGCATTCAGTACATCGACCGGCAGCGCAACGTCGTTGGGACGTATACGCGCACGGTGTCTCCGCGCCTGGTGCTCGAGTCGTCGATTTCGATCACGCGTTCGACGCCGGGATTTCCTACAACCGATTACACCGACCCAGCGGTGAAATTCAATGACGGGTTATTTGAAGCGTTCAACTCCGCCGCCGGATCCGTGATGCAGTCCTATGGCAACCTGTTTCAAGGACAGGAGAATGTTTCGCTCACCACGGAGAAGCATAACTTCAGAGTTGGGGCGGAAGTGCGGCTCAACCGCGACACCACGTATTTCGGCATCAGTCCGGATGGCGAATACGATTTCGGCGGCGGCACGGCGTATTCGACCGAGGCCATTCCATCTGAGAGCGGAACGCACAACATCGCGGTGGGAGACCCGCTGCCCGACACCCTCTCAAGTTTTTTATCGGGCAGTCCATTTGTCTATAGCGTAGCCATTGCTCCGCCCGATTTTTCCGGTGGGCCGCACATCGGTCCGGCCGCGATCAATCGCAACGACGTGAATGCCTACGCGGAAGACACCTGGAAAGCGACGCCTAAATTTACGCTGAGCTACGGGTTGCGGTGGGAATTGTATACGCCGATCAGCGAGCGCGCGCACAGGACTTCGAGCTTTCTCAACGTGGGCGGCACACAGGAATTTGTGATCAATCCTCAGCCCGGCTATCAGACCGATTGGCACGCGTTGGGGCCGCGCGTGCAGGCCGCCTGGCAGGCTGCCTGGGGCTTCGAGGTGCATGCCGGCGGCGGGATCACGACGATTCCGCCCAACATCTGGCAGGACAATTATCTTACCGGATCGACGCCCTTCGCCGTGTATCCGCGCCTGGTCTCCGCCAGGACGGCGCCGATCCGTTATGGATTTCAGATCACGCCGGCGCAACTGCCCAACGCCTATACGCCGTCGGGCGCGAATATCTTTGCTTCAGGAAACACCAAGGACGTTGCGCCCAACACCGTGATGGATGTGAACCGCTACGAGCAGGATATGGCCGCGCTCACGCCGAGCCACGTGGTGAGCGCGCTCAATTTGAGCGGCATCGACCGATCCTTCGGAAACGGCGCCCTATTCACCTGGACAATGGGCCTTGAGAAGAAAATTGGCAACCTGACAGCAGACGCGAGCTATGTGGGAACAGCAAGCGAGAAACTGCCGCGTACGAGTTTCCCCAATGCTTATCCCGGCGCAGGTCCGGGATTCGCGCCGCATACCCAATTTGACGCCAACGGCAACGTAACCGGTGGATTCGGCGTGGAGAACATCATCACCGCGACGGCCCACTCCACCTATCACGCGCTCCAAACCTCGCTTGCCGGGACCGTAGGGCACGGCGGCCCTGGCGTGCAGGTGAGCTACACATGGAGCAAATCGCTGGACGATGTGAGCGCGGTGGCTGGAGGCACCGGGTCGACCGGGGCTGTCTCAGTGCCCTTTCCTCAGAATCCCTTTGACACGCATAGCGAAAAGGGGCCGTCGAATTTTGACGTCACGCACGCCTTTGGAATGAGCCTGGCGCAGGACCTGCATTTAGACAGCGCGAACTTTCTTCATGCGGTCAGCAAGAATGCGACATACGGATGGGAGCTGCTCAGCATTTCGAGCATCAGTTCGGGATCGCCCTTCACGGTCTATTCGGGGATTCAGCAAACCGGTTACGGGTCAAACGGCGTCGACCGGCCGAACCAGATCGCCATTCCGAAGCTGTCGACGGCACGCCAAAATCGCGAAGACTATTTCGGCGAAGGCGCGAACAACGCGACGGATTTCTTTTCCATCCCCATTCACGTGGCCGGCGGGACAGGGCCAAACCAGGGCGTGTTCGGAACTCTCGGACGCAACACCTTTCGCGGTCCGGCATTCTATGACTTCGATTTTGCGCTCATCAAGGACACTCCGTTTGGGCGGCGCAAAAGCGGCGCCGAACGCATGGACCTGCAATTTCGCTCGGAGTTTTTCAACCTCTTCAATATCGTGACGATGGGGCTGCCGGCGAACATCCTTACCGGCTCCGGCTTCGGCGAGATCAGCAAGACGGCGGGGAACTCACGGCAGATTCAGTTCTCACTGAAGATGATCTATTGAAGAGGCCTCCCGCGCGGTTGCGCGCGAAGTTTCATTCCGGCTTGTGTGGTTCGTGCCATTCCGGTTGCCGGCGAGCCCAGGGCGTTCGCATTTGGATTTTACAGGTCGCAAAAATACGCAGGAACTCGATCGATGCGGCAAAGGTGAGCGCGGCAGGGGCTGAAGCCCGTCGATTTTTTGGACGCTTTTGCGGCCCGACTAAAGTCGTGCCCTGTTACAAAGCCCGAAATATGCGAGTTCTCCTCAGATTGACGTCCCGGCGTCGTTCAGCTCCTGCCACGGTTCTAAATGCGATTGCCCTGCCGGCGAGCCGATTGCTGGACACCGGGTAAAGAGGAGGGTATATACTTCCGGGGGCTGGAAAAACGGCGCCAAAACAGGCAGATAAGGAGAGCAAATTGGAAACGTTATCACGCCGAAACCTCTTAAAGACAGGCTTGTTGATCCCGGCTGCCGCAGCGGCCCAGGGATTGGCTCCCATTGGCAACGCCATCGAAGCGGCTGGGGACGGCTCCGGTCCGCTGTCTCCGCAGCTCGCCCAGGAATCCGCGAATTCCGGGGCCGCGTCATCGGCCGCGGCTCGCAATGCCGGGCGGGAGCGGCTGCTATTGGATTTCGGCTGGACTTTCCACTTCGGCAATGCCAACGATCCATCCAAGGACTTCGGATTCGGATTAGGACAATCCGGCAACTTTCAAAAGACCGGCAATTTTCTCGCCGCGAGCTCGATTGCATTCGATGACGGCGATTGGAAGCCGGTGGATCTGCCCCACGACTGGGCCGTGGAGCTGCCCTTCCAGAACGACCCGGCTCTCGCCAGCAAAGGATTCTACCCGTTGGGACGGGACTATCCGGCGACCAGCGTTGGATGGTATCGCCGCGTTTTCGAAATGGCGCCGGAGGATGCAGGCAAGCGCATCACCGTAGAATTCGATGGCGCCTACCGCGAGACCATGGTGGTCTTCAATGGTTTTTACGTGGGCCTCCACAGCGGCGGATACGATCCCTTCAGCTTCGATGTGACTGACTTTGCCAACCCCGGCGAAAGAAACGTTCTGCTTGTCCGGGTGGACGCGACGCTGAGCGACGGATGGTTCTATGAAGGCGCGGGAATTTACCGGCACGTGTGGCTGGTGAAGACGAACCCGGTCCATGTAAAGAAATGGGGAACCTTCGTTAGCGCGGACGTGCGCACGGCTGAAGCCGCTCTCTCCATTCGCACCGAGGTGAACAACGACGGCGGCGCCCTAACCAGCGCGCGCGTCGTTTCCACGATTCTCGACCCGGCCGGCAAGGCGGTTGCCAGGGAGGCTACGGCGTCCGCCGCCATTGCTTCCGAAGGGGAGCAAACCTACGAGCAGAAGATAACCGTCGCGCATCCGCTGCTCTGGTCGCTCGAGGAGAGAAACCTTTACACGCTGGTCACTGAAATCAGAACGGGCGGCGCGGCCGTCGATCGCTATGAGACCCGATTCGGAATCCGCTCACTGAAATTCGACCCTGCGCAGGGCTTCTTTCTCAACGGCCGGCACGTGAAGGTGCAGGGAACCTGCAACCATCAGGATCACGCAGGGCTGGGCGCGGCGCTGCCCGACGCGGTGCAGTATTACCGCATCGGCAAACTGAAGGAGATGGGCTGCAACGCCATTCGCACCTCGCACAATCCGCCCACGCCGGAGCTGCTGGACGCCTGCGACAAGCTGGGCATGCTGGTTTTCGATGAGACGCGCATGATGTCGTCGAATCCGGAAGGCCTGAGCGAGTTCAGGGACCTGGTGCGCCGCGACCGCAACCGGCCGAGCGTCTTCATGTGGTCCATGGGCAATGAGGAGCGCCAGGCCAACACGGAGAAAGGCGTGCTGATCCTGACGGCGATGAAGGAAGTGGCGACCGAAGAGGACGGCTCGCGGCCTGTTTCCATTGCTCCCACCGGCGCCATCGGGACAGGCGGGCTGGCGGTCTGCGACGTCATAGGCTACAACTACATGGACCAGCAGGCTGCGGCGTATCACAAAACGCACCCCGACAGGCCGGTGATCGGTACGGAAACTGTGAGCGCCGTGGGCACGCGGGGAATTTATGTGACCGATCCGGCGAAGGGCTACGTCGGCTCCTACGATCCCTGGACGACGACGGGGCGCGCCTCCGCCGTGGGCTGGTGGAGCTTTTGCGACGCGCAGCCATGGCTGGCTGGCGGCTTTGTCTGGACGGGCTTCGACTATCGCGGCGAGCCCTCGCCCGATGGATGGCCCAACATCAGTTCCCAGTACGGGATCGTCGATACCTGCGGATTTCCAAAGGATTCGTTTTACTACTACCGGTCCTGGTGGACCGGCGAGCCGGTGCTGCACCTCTTTCCGCATTGGAACTGGCCGGGAATGGAGGGTCGTGAGATCGCGGTGTGGGTGTACTCGAATCTGGACAAGGTCGAGCTGCTCCTGAACGGGGTTAGCCTCGGCAGCCAGGAAGTGAAGAAGAATCTGCATCCGGCCTGGACCGTGAAATACGCCCCCGGAACGCTGGAGGCGAGCGGATTCAAAGGCGACAAGGTGGTGATGACTGCCAGGCGCGAGACCACCGGGCCCCCGGCAAAGCTGGCGATGCGCGCCGATCGCAACAAAGTATCTGCAGACGGGGAAGACGTAGCCATGTTCGCCGTCGAGGTACAGGATGCGCACGGCCGCGTGGCGCCCATCACGGACAACGAAGTAGCGTTCACCGTCGCCGGCGCGGGAAAACTGATCGGCGTCGGCAACGGCGATCCAACCGATCAGGAGCCGGACAAAGGATCGTCGCGCAAGGCTTTCTCCGGCCTTTGCATGGCGCTTGTTCAGTCAATGAAGGAAGAAGGAAAGATTACGGTCGAAGCCTCTTCGCCGGGACTCGCACCGGCTCGCGTGACCATCGACTGCAACGCCGTCACACTGCGGCCGCAGGTTGCGGTCTGGAAGCGGGAAGTGCCGCAGGGAGCGGGCATCACAGGACTGTGGCGGCCCGAGCCGGCTTCCGGCAGCGCCAATAATCCAATGCTCCAGTTCCTCGTCGGATCGGGCATGATGGTCTTTTCGCTTCACCAGAACGGAAGCGGCCTGACAGGAAGCGTGGAAGGCGAAGGACGCGGATTCTCTGGCGGCAACGATACGCCCACGCCGATTGAAGACGGCCAGGTGAACGGCAACCGCGTTTCCTTCAAGGCCGGAGACAGCACCTACACGGGCACACTGAATGGCGGCCGGATCGATCTCGATCGCACGATCAGCTTCAGATTCCACAGGCCAACTCCGGCAAAAGAATCAGGCGAGCGCCCGGCCATTGGGCCTCCGCCGAATGGATCGGATCCATCTTCAGGCAATAGGTTCCGCCTGCCGTCGGCCATTCCGGTGGTCCTGCGCCGGGTGCAACGATAATGCGGTCCAGCGGAAGAGATTTCGTCCGCTGCCCGGAGTTAGAGCAGTTCCATCGCCAGAAATGGCTACGAGTACTATGGAACCGCGCTAACTTAAGGCCAGATCGAGAATCTTTCCGAGTTCGAACGCCGATGTCGATTCGACACCATGAGGCAACGCCGGGGACGCCACAATCGCCTGCTGGCGATCTTCAAACCAAGAGAGGAATACCGATTGCGGCGCACCCGGCAGGCGCTGCTGGTTGATCCACTGGTAGTAAGCGCCCATATCGGCATCGACGAGCGATCCTACAAAATCGAGCTCCGGCTTGGCATCGGAGTTCGAGAGCAGCTCATTCATCGGCCGCTGGCGCTGGCGTGGCGCGAAACGCACGAGCATGGTGAGAGGTTGTGCTCGCCGCAGGGCTTCGCGCGCCGTCCACTGGGCAAAAGTGGTGCTGAATATCTGCGTTCCCGACCCTTCGGTAAGTATTCTCACTTGAAAGCGATCCAGCACCGGATCGCCGGCCTTGTCCATTCCGAGATCCGAAGGCTTCAACTCTGCCAGGTGAGTGCGCAATTCTTCAGGGCCCATGCCGGGACGCTGGATTTCCGCCTGCATGTTCCGCAGCAACGCCGCGCGCGCGCGGTCGAGCGACTTATACGATACGCAGGTCACCAGGGGACTGTGTTCGGCCGCTTCACCGCCATCGATGTACCAATGTCCATAGGGCGCGGGGTGGGCTTTGGCGCGCTCTTCAACCGCGGCCAGCAGAAGCGGCAGTCCGTTTTCGGGATTCAGGCGGCTGAAGTAGGTCCCATGCGCGCGGAGGTTGCGGAAGAGGGGGGCATCGTAGGAACTGACGCCTTGCCCGATGATCGCGATGCCGAGTCTCGGCACTGGCGGCTGACTGGGGGGCGCCGCTGCAAGCAAACGCGCGCCATACGCGGTTGCGGCCTCGCGAAAGGCGTCCTGCTGATGCGTGGTCCAAAGATAGGCCGATTCCTGCTCCACGAATCGTGCCGGCCGATTGACCCAATCGAAACGCTCCAGCGCCGGGGAGAGAGCGATGTGCGCGAAGCCGCGAAACCAATCCTCAAAGTCCGCTGGGGTAAGAGAACCGATGACCGCGAGTTCCCTTTCGATTGCGGCTCGCTCCGCTGGAAACTTGAAGTCGTAATCGATCGCTTCCCTCAGCAGGTTGGGCGCGAAACTCAACGGCAACTGCCGAATCGCTTTGAGGTGCGCAACGATCGTCTGCCGCGCTTCGGGCGGATACCGGGCAAAATCTTCGGGTTTAAGATTCGAAGGCTGCATACGGCTTAGAACAATTCGGTTTACAACAATTCGGTTTACAACAGTTCGGTTTACAACAATTCTTTGATCGGCTTCCCCTGCGCAAGCTCCGGCGAAAACCCCATGATCGCGCCGAGACTCGGAACCAGGTCTATCGACTGCATGGGTTGGTCGTAGATCACACCCTCGCGCACACCTTTGCCAAGGACCATCAACCAGGTGGTGCGGCTGGCGGCGTCGCCGGTGCGATGGTGTTGAAATCCATTCCCGCCCTCATCGTAGTCCGCATCGCGGCCAAAGTCGGGGAGAAGGAATAGCGTGGTGTTGTCCTTGTATTCCGGTTCGTTCTGGACCGCCTGCCAGAGTTCGCCGCACAGCCGGTCGGTGCGCCGGATTCCTTCGATATAGAGCGAATAGGCGCCGGAATGGGCGATATCCATGTCGTGCATCGTGATCCAAAGCAGGCTCGGCGCTTCCTGGTGCATCAGGCGCTTGGCAATGTAGACCGAGAGCTCGTCGGGACTCGATAGCGTGCGTGCATGCGCCATAAAGTCATCCACTGAGAGGCGCAGAATGCGATTCAATTGATCCAGTTCGAACTCACCGCCTTCCAATACCGGCGTATACAGCGGATTTTCGTAATTGTCACGGAGCAGATGATTCAGGTTGAGTCCCGAGCCCGAGGTCGCCGCTTGCAGCAAATGCTTGGGCAAAATGACCGTGGCGCCGGAACCGTACGACCGGCAATCGCTTTCACCAATGCGATTGAATCCATTGCTTGGCGCAACCACCCACGTGTCGGATGAGGGACGGCGCAAGTCCTTGCGAAAATATTCAAAAACGGTCGGATGGTCCGGCGGAACGGCGGCAAAGTTGTTGAGAGTTTCGTAGACCCCGGTCGCCAGGCTCGCTGTGGCCACGTAATGACCCAGGATTCCGCGATTGGTCACGTGGGTGAAGAAACTGGATTGGGGGGCAAGCTCATTGAGAAGGTGAGGAATATTCTGCTGACCTTCGGGCGCAAACGTCTCCTGGTCGCGCGCGCCGCCGCCAAAGGTAACAACGATGACCTTGCGCTTGCGCCTCGATTCTTCGCCGTAGACGAAAGGACTGGCGCCCACCAGCGCCGAGCCCAAGGCAGCCCCCGTTGCCCCGCGCAGGAACTCGCGCCTGCTGAGGCTGAGACGCAGCGAGATTTCACGCTGGCTTAGAGGACCCTCTGCTAAGCGGGCGGCGGAAGACTTCGTATTTTGAAGAGCCTCATTCATCGCTTGAATCATTGCTTGCCGGAAGCCGCTGACTTTGCCGCATATACAAATTGCTTTACTTCCGCCTGTTCTTTGTCGCTCTCCGCCAAATGTTCGGCCCGGAGCTTTTGGTAAATCGCGAACTCCTGTTGTGCCTTCTCTCTTTGACCCACGTGAACATAATCCGTTCCCAGGCGGTAATGGGCATCGGATAGATCGGGGTTTAGTGCGAGAGCCCGTTCATATTCCGGTATAGACCTTTCATACATGTGTCGATTCGCATACAGATCGCCCAACTCGAGGTGGGCTTCAGGGAGCCGATCGTTCAGCGCAATCGCCTTCTTGAACAAAGACTCCACTTGGTTCAGGTCGAGCGCCGAACCTCCGGAACGGCTGCCCTTCCACAAGCTGAGCGCGTAATAATACTGCGCCAGCGCATTCTCAGGCTCGAGCGCGGCATAGCGGCGGAATGCCTGAATCACCTCGTCCGCCTGGTTGGGAGAGCTGTCGTAAGCCTTGGAGAGGAAGTAATAGCAGCGCGGATCGGAGGGGGCCAGAGCCGCCGCTTTCAGCAGCGCCTTCACCGCCTCGTTGTCTTCATCGCGCGAATAGAGCGAAAGGCCCAGTCCTATCTGCAGGCGTGCAGAATCGGGGTAGCGCTCGACCGCGGTCTGAAAGATCGTGATGGCCGGTTGGTAGGTTCTGTGCAGAAGCATCTCGCTTCCCCAATCGAAGAGGTTGTCTTCGGTCGGATCGAGATGTGCGGCAGTCTCGTATTCACTTGCCGCATCTACGAATTCTCCTCCCTTTTCGTCGATCTGCGCGAGCAGGTTGTGCAGCTCGCCAGTGTTTTTCTCTTTTGCCAATCCTTGAATGACTTCCCGCGCCTCATCCAGCCGCCCAAGCAGAAAGTCGGCCATCGCCAGATCGTAGCTGTTGCCGTACGCATCCGGCTTCATCCGGTAAGCGGTTGCGAGCAGCGGTTGCGCTTCGGCTACCTGGCCGGATCTTGCGTACAACTCGCCGAGATCGTGGTTAGCGTCGTAGTTTGTGGGCTCCAGTTGCAGGGCTTTGCGGAACTGCTCGCCGGCCAGGGCTGCCTTGCCCGACTGCAGCAGGATAGCGCCCAGATTGGTATGCCCGGCAGCCGAGTCCGGCTTCAATTCGACGGCGAGTTTGAGCTGACCCGTGGCCTTCGCATCCTCTGACATCGAGGCATAGACGAGCCCAAGAAGCTCGTGCACCTCAAAGCTCCTGGTGGCGTAGGGAAGGACAGCTTCCAGCCGGTGAGCCGCCTGCGCGTAAAGCCCTGCGTCGTAGTCGGCCTCTGCGCCATGATAAATGGCGTCGAGTTTTTGCTGAGGTACAGCCTGAGCACAGAGAAGCACGGCGCAGCCTGATACGGCCAGCAATACCGACCACCTGAGCCGGGGCTTCTTGCTCACAGCTTGCCTCCCATTTCTCCGCTTGGGCAAGGTACGCTCAAAAAGAACACCCCGGCATGGCACCTTTGAAACGTGCCGTGCCGGGGTGTTGTCCATCTTAAACCATCGCCTGTGAACTGCGCTTGCTCCGTCCCAGGTATTTGTTCGCGGGCCCTAGTAATAAAGCTTCAATGCAAACTGGATCTGCCGGGGATTGAACGGAGCGCCCCTGGTCGACCCGATTGCGCCGAAGGTAGGGCTTGTGTAGTCGCCCGAACTGCCGACAGCTACCACGCCGTTCCCGCCGAAGTTCGGTTGATTGAAGTTCGGGTGGTTGACAATGTTGTAGAACTCCGAGCGGAACACAAGCCTGAACCTCTCGGTCATCTGGAAAGTCTTGAACGCCGAGAAATCAAGCTTATGATATCCCGGTCCCGAAATCTGATCGCGTTGGTCGCCCAGCGCCGCGGCCCCGGTCAGAGGAACGCAATTGGGCGCCGAGCCGGCAATCGGGGTAAGCGCTCCCGGCGTCCCGCCTAACAGGCACGCTTGCGCAAAGGCAGCCGGGTTTCCGATCCAGAATGGATCGTGAACGCCGCCGGCGGTCTTGACTTTGATGCCGAGCTTGGGATCCTGGCCGGGCAGGAGAATGTCGTTGCAGCCGAGGCCAGAGACTGTGCCGCTATGGCAGCCAAAGCCGAGCGGCTGCCCGCCCTGCAACGTCAGGATCCAGTTTGTGGACCAGCCTCCAAGGACCTGGTTAGCAGGACCGCCGTGGTTCATGAATTCCCTACCCTTCCCGAAAGGCAAGTCGTATCCGCCGCTGAAGTGAATCACATTACGAAGATCGAAGTCGGCCAAAGAGTAGTCGAACTTTGGGCCCAGACCTGGAACCCCGTAGGCGCGGAGCGTGTCGGCGTTGGTGCCGTTCAGCAGGTCGCCGGCATCGGAAAAGGTCTTCGACCACGTGTAAGTAAGCAGGAACATCAGGCCGTTCGAGTACTGTTGCTGCAGAGTGGTTTGCAAGCCGTTATACGCACTGGTGCCGTAGCTCACCTGATAACTGCCGCCGCTGAAATCCGGGTAGAGATAACAGCTTAACTTCCCCGGAGCGGTTCCTACGGCGTCGTCTCCGTACGGGCATCCTGCGCCGGTGGTAATGCCGGCAGGCAGAAGCTCCGTCACGTGCTGGTAGCCGACGCCGCCTTGCAGGTTGGTGTCATGCGTGTACACATACGCCGCCGTCAACGCCAACGAAGGCGTGATGGAGTACTCGAAGGTCAGGTTGGCGCTGTAGGTGCGCGGCGTCTGGTAATTGAACTGCAGACCTTGCAGCCCGAGCCCCTTGGCATTGACCAAAGCTGGGTTGAACTGGATGCAGGAGAAGCCGGCCTCGATCGACGCGGTGCCGCCGGGGCCGGCCGTGGGGCAGCCGGCAAATGAAGTGTTGTAACTCACCGGCGCGACCTGTGAAACGATGGCCGAATGCGGGTCGGAGGGGTTCCCAGTCACGCCGTACCCGAAGTTGAACTGGAACGGATAATTCTCGCCGATGTTCGGTCCGTATCCCTGATTCTCAAACGAGTTGTAGAACATGCCAAAACCGCCGCGCCCTACCAGCTTCCGGGTGATCTGGTATTCCATGCCGAGGCGCGGTGAGAAGTTCATCTTTTGCGTCTGCAGAAGTCCTTGTCCGTATTTGTCTGTTTGGTCAAGCGTGATGCCGTCCGCCGCCAGAAGATCGACGAGGCCGTAGCACCCGACTCCGGCACAGGTGGAGTTTGTGGACAGGGTGCGATTGTCTTTTCCGCTGGCCGGGACGATGAACGTCGGATTGCCAAGCCCCAGTTGCGGAATGGGGATGGGAACGAAGTTTGCCTGCCCCCCGTTTGTCTCATTGATCGGGCCGAAGTAATCCCCGCGGACGCCGAGATTCACCGTCAGCTTCGGCGTCATCTTCCAGTCGTCATTGAAGTAGGCGGCTAAATACTTCTTCTCGTCGTAGGTCTTGGCGATGTTGGAGGCTGAAACGCTGTTCGAGCCGCCGGAATAACCATAGCCATTGGGATTCGGATTTCCGTCGATGGTCCCAGGCGCGGCGATAGGAGGCAGCAGGAACTGGGCCAGGCCGCCAGTCGTGGCTCCCTGGTTGGGAATATCGGTGAAAGTGCCGCTGTAACTGAAACTGCCGTGCGAAGTCGCGGGCTGCAGAGTCGAGAACTTGGCGTTCTGGAACTCGATCCCCATCTTGAAGCTGTGCTTGCCGTAAATCCGGGTGAAGTCGTCCGTGACCTGGAGGGTAGCGGTGGATTCGTCGGAGGGCAGGTACTGGTTACTGCCCAGAGTCTGCAGGCCCGTGATAACGATGGCGGGCAGGCCGCCGTTTTCGGGCCCGTCCGTAGGCGGCTGCGGGATGCCGGCGATTCCATATTGCGCGGGAATCCCCGCCTGGGTAGCGACCGGTCCGTAGCGCGTGGTGTGCAGGTGGGCAAAGCCCGCGCGCGCCACATTCACGACGTTAGGGCTGAATACATGCGTATACGCCGCCACCATCTGGGCCGCTTTCGCGCTCTGAAGGCCCTCCTGGAATGCGCCGCCATCGGCTATGCCTTTAAACGGTCCTGGGATGAACTCGGGGTCGTCGGAATAACTGAAGCGGCCGAAGACCTGGTCGTTGTCGCTCGGGTTGAAGTCTTCGCGCGTATCGAATTGGTTTTCGTGCTCGAACAGGGCGGGGCTGGCCTGGTATATGTCTTCCGGGGCGATGCCCGCATTCGGCGTGGGATAGAGATCCAGCAGCTTCACCGCATTTTGATCGATGCGGCCGGCCGGAAGCATGTTGAGGTCGGAGCAATTTGCGAGGGTAAAGTTCGTGGTCCCCGGCCCGCACACGCTGCTGAAGGGATCGCGCACATAGCCATCGGCGCCGGAGTTATTCGTCAACCCCGATACCGGATCGACTGCATTCGCGGCCACGAACCGGGTTGTGCCTGGATCGAGGATCGTGCCTCGCTGAATGCTGCGGCCCAGAATGTCAGTCCTGGCGGCTCCAGCGTTCTGGGTAAGAACGTCCTGCAGGTTTTGGAAGTTGCTGCTGCGCTCAGCCAGCGTCGGCACCTGGGGGGCAGCCGAGGTGCCCTGCACGCGGCGCGTCCCCTGGTAGTCGCCGAAGAAAAAGATCTTGTTCTTGATGACGGGGCCGCCGACGGTTGCTCCGAACTGGTTGAAGCGATATTCGCCTTTTATCGGGGTCGTTGAATTGTCCTCGAACCAGTCTGCCGCGTCGAGTTTGTCGTTGCGGAAAAACTCCCATACGTCGCCATGGAGCGAGTTGGTGCCGGACTTAACGGTGGCGTTCAGCACCGCGCCCGCGGCCCGGCCCAGTTCCGCGCTATAGTCGCTGGTCTGCACTTTGAATTCCTGAATTGCATCCGGCGGCGGAAGGATCACGTAGTTGGTGCCGTTGAGGAAGTCAACGTTGTCGGAGTTGTTGTCGATGCCGTCGAGCAGATAGTTGTTCTGCGCGGGCCGCTCGCCATTGGCCGAGAAGGCGCCGGATGCCGCGTTGCCGCGGGTGTCCGCCTCCGGGGTCTGCATGCCTGCGCCAAGCTGCGCCAGGAAGGTGAAGTTGCGGCCGTTGAGAGGCAAAGCGTTTACTTCCTGCCGGCCGATCACCTGGCCCGTCGAAGCCTCCTGCGTTTGCAGCAAGGGCGGCGCCGAGGTCACTTGTATGGTCTCCGAAGCCGCACCCGGTTTCAGGGTGACGTTCACTTGCAGCGCCTGGGCAACGTTAACCGTCAGGTTCGTCTGCGTGGTGGTGGCGAAACCCTTGGCCGTCACCGTAATCGTGTAATGTCCAATGCGCACCGGCGAAAACGTGTAATCGCCCGCGGCGCCTGTGTGCGTTTGCACGCTGATGCCCTGATCGGTATTCAGCAGCGTTACCTGTGCATTCGGCACCACGGCCCCGGTTGGATCCTGCACTGTGCCGGTGATCGATCCTTCATCGACCTGGCCGAATGCGAATTGATTTGGGAGCAGAAATATGAACAGGCACGAAAGAGCGATGCCACAGAGCGCTCTTCCCAGACTCATTGTTGCGCGATCACCGACCATCCGAATACCCTCCAGTGTTGTTGCCCGTACCACGATTCGTGTTCCCGGGGGTCGAACTGCCCCGCCGTAACCGTTTACAGTTTCGCCGCACAGAGACATCGGTTGAAAACGATTTCAAATTTGTGCGAAAGCTTAGAACATTCGTAACATTTTTGTCAACCAAAAGTTTGAGGTGGGCGCTTATGTTCCGCGCAGGCGCCGGCGGCCGTGACGCCCAAAACCTTCCGGCGCGGGTCGATTGCGCCCGTTAAATTGTTTGCAATCAAATAATTGCCGTTTTCTTCGGACGCCTGGCCCTGGGGCGCATTGATCTGGGCTGGCTGTTGCTCGGCAGGGTGCGGATCAAGGGATTTCCACAACGTTTCGCGGGCAGCCTGGGCCGGTGGCCGCGGCTTCCATCACCTTCCCCGCGATAGCGCTTGGCGCGAGCCAACGGCATTTATCCAGGTGCTATGATACGCACATCTTGTTTGTTCCTGGGATCCTTGGAATGTTGCCGCGTCGCAAGGACGGAGTCCATTTCCTCACTCGCCGGGAGATTTTGAAAGGCATGGCCCTGACGCCCGTGGCCTTTCGCGCCGCGCCGTTCTTTGCAGGACCGCTCCTATGGGGCTCTCCCAGTCAGCTTCCGAACCGGCAATCCGCCCTTCGTTTCGCCGATCTTCGCCTGACCCCTCACTACCCGGCCAAGTCTCCACTTGCCGATATTATTGCGCTCGTGACTCCGGGTTCGGATGGCTACGTCACGGAGAAGTACGCCGATGAGATCGGGTCGGTGCTGAAGAAGTGGAGCGAAGCTCTCAAGGCGGCTCCGGCTGGGCCGATGTTCCTGGCCGAATCGGTCGGGGAGTCGGTCGGGGAATCGATCGGGGAGTCGGTCGGGGAGTCGATCGAGGAGTCGATCGAGGCTTCAACGCTTGTGCCCGCCAGGGAAGCCAAGCTGCGCTCCGCCTACGGAATCGAATCCATCAGACGGCAATTCGCGCCCGATCTTGTGCCCGGCCGCGGCCGGTTTATCGAGAACCTGCGGGCTTGGCTCGCACCGCCTCTCCGAATCGAGACTGCGGAATTTGAAATCTTCGGTATCGAGCAGATCGCAGGCCAGCCGCTCGCCGTGCGTACCGATATCCGCTACGACCTGGTCTCAACCCGAAGCGGCGCGCGCAAAGAAGAGCGCGTTGGCTCATGGCGCGCTGAGTGGGTCCGCGCCGATTCCGGCGCATGGAAGGCGACCCGATGGGAAGCCAACGAAGAGTCGGTCGTTACGGCAAAGGGGCCTGTATTTGCCGACGTGACGGCACAGGCCATGGGCGAAACCGAGTCCTACAGCCGGCAACTGCTTCACGGCGCGGACTACTGGCGCACCGTACTCGATGGCGCCATCGGATTGGACGTCTACAGTAACAACGGCGTCGCGGTGGGTGACTTCGACAATGACGGCTTCGACGATTTCTATGTCTGCCAACCGGCTGGCTTGCCAAACCGGCTTTTTCATAACCGTGGGGACGGAACCTTCGAAGACGTGACGGAAAAGGCCGGCCTTGGGATTCTCGACAATACGGCTTGCGCACTTTTTGCGGATTTCGAGAACAAAGGTCGCCAGGACCTTCTCGTCGTCTGCGGAACGGGACCCCTTCTCTATTTGAACCAGGGAAATGGTGTCTTCCGTCTGAAGCGCGACGCATTCCGGTTTGCGAGCCAGCCGCAAGGCACATTTACTCATGCGGCAGTGGCGGACTACGATCGCGACGGCCGGCTCGACGTGTACTTCTGCATGTACATGTACTACCTGGGCCTTGACCAATATCACTATCCCGTTCCCTATTACGACGCTCGCAACGGTCCGCCCAACTGCCTGTTCCACAACGAGGGCAACGCGACCTTCGTCGAGACCACCGAAGCCGCGGGCCTGAACCGGGAAAACGACCGCTACACGTTTTCCTGTGCCTGGGGCGACGCCTATGGCAACGGCTTGCCCGATTTGTTTGTGTCCAACGACTTCGGGACTTCCCAGCTTTACCGCAACAGCGGCGACGGCACGTTTACGGTTGTCTCCGCCGAGGCGCACGTCGAGGGAGTCGGCGCCGGCATGAGCTGCTGCTGGTGCGATTACGACAACGACGGCCGCCAGGACGTCTACGTTCCGAGCATGTGGGAAGCGGCCGGACAAAGAGTCTCCGGACAGAAGCAGTTTCATGCCGCCGCGCCTGAGCGCATCCGCGAACTCTACCGCCGCCATGCGCGCGGCAACGCTCTCTACCGCAATCGGGGAGACGGTACATTCGAGAATGTCGGCCGCCAGGCCGGCGTCGAGATGGGCCGCTGGTCCTGGTCCGCGGACTTCTTCGACTTCGACCACGACGGCTATTCCGACCTTTATGTGTCGAACGGCTATTTATCCGAGCCGGAAAAGTATGACCTGGCGAGCTTCTTCTGGAGACAGGTTGTGGCCAAGTCTCCGGAGGATGCAACGGCAGCCCCGGCCTACGAACGAGGATGGAATGCGATCAACGAACTGGCACGCTCCGATCGCACCTGGCACGGTTACGCCCGCAACGTTCTGTTTGTGAATAACCGCGACGGCACGTTCGGTGAATTCTCCGGGCCATCGGGTTTGGATTTTTCCGAAGACGGCCGCAGCTTTGCCCTCGCTGATATCGACCACGACGGCCGTTTAGAGGTGCTGCTGAAGAACCGCAACGCCCCTCAACTGCGCATTCTGCACAACGTCATGCCGGAGATTGGCGATTCCATTTCGTTTCGCCTGCAGGGCACAAAGAGCAATCGCGACGCTATCGGCGCGGCCGTCACGGTTGAAACCGGCGGGCTGCGCCAGACAAAGTTTCTCCAGGCCGGATCGGGATTCCTCGCCCAGCACACGAAAGACTTGTTCTTTGGCCTCGGATCGCCGCGCAACAAAATCAGCGCCATCATTCAATGGCCCAGCGGTCTCAGGCAGCATTTCGAGGATCTCCCAGCCAATCACCGCATTCAGATCGAGGAAGGCTCGAACCGATTCGCCGCGGCACGCTTTGCATCCACGCCTGCGGCCTACGCGCAAGCCGGACCGGCGCTCGCGCCGGAACTCCTGCCGCAAACGGTCGCCACATGGCTCGTCGAGCCCTTGAAGGCGCCCGAGTTTTCGCTGCCCGATTCGGAACAGAACCCACACCAGATCAAGTCCTACCAGGGCCGTTTTGTGCTCCTGAACTTCTGGTCCGCGGCGGGCGCGGAGTGCCTCGATCAACTTCGCGCGTTCCAGCGGGGCCGCTCAGCGCTCGCCGCTGCTTCGCTTGTTCCGCTCGCCGTCAATGTAGACAGCGCTAACGATCTTTTGACGGCCCATTCGCTCGCGGAAAAGGAACACTTTTCGTTTCCGGTCCTATTTGCATCGGACCAAGTCGCGGGCATTTACAACATCGTCTATCGTCATTTATTCGACCGCCGCAGGGACCTTCCCCTGCCATTGTCCTTCCTGCTCGATCGGGAAGGCATGATCGTGAAGGTTTATCAGGGTCCCATCGCGGCAGACCGGGTGCTCGGCGACTTGCAATCTATCCCGTCAACCACGGCCGAACGCATGAGCAAGGCGCTTCCTTTCGAGGGAAAACTCGTGCAGGACGCATTTCGGCGCAATGACTTTACCTACGGCGTGGCGATGTTCCAGCATGGCTACCTCGATCAGGCCGCCGCATCGTTTCAGCAGGTCATCGCCGCCCAGCCCGGCGACGCGGACGCCTTCTATAATCTCGGCACTCTCAGGCTCAGTCAAAATGACTTTGTGCAGGCCCGCCGTTACCTCGAGCAAACTCTGCGGTTGAAGCCGAACTATCCCGAAGCCTGGAACAATCTCGGCATGATGGCCGCGCAATTGGGCCGTCCCGATGAGGCAATTCGCGATTTTCAGAATTCGCTCGCGCAGCGCCCGGAGTTTGTGACGGCGCTTCTCAACCTGGGTAATGTTTATCGCCGGGAACGGGATTTTGAAAACGCGCAGAAATGCTTCGGTCAGGCAATCGCGATTCAGCCCGACGATCCCGAGGTGAACTACAGCTTCGGAATGCTCTATGCCCAGCAAGATCAACTCGAACGGGCCTCGGGGTATCTTGAAAGAGCGATTGCGCTGCGTCCCGATTATGCTGAAGCTTTGAATAATCTCGGCGTTCTCTTCGTCCGCGGCCAGAACTTTGCGCGGGCCGAGGAACAATTCAAGGCCGGCATCCGCGCCGAGCCCGAGTTCGATCAGCCTTACCTGAACCTGGCGCGCCTCTACACCATGGAGAACGATCGGCAAAAAGCGCGAGAAGTGCTGGTTGAACTGCTCCGTGTGCAACCGCACAATGGTGCGGCAGAACAAGCTTTGGAGATGCTGCAATGACGCCGTTCTCTGGAGCCTTCGCGGCGGCCGGGCACATGCTTTCGCAGCTATGAACGTAACTCTCTATAATGGGCGCATCTCATGACTCTGCCACGCAGGCATTTCCTCGGCTCCTCTCTCTTCGCTCTGGGCGGTACTCTTCTCGATGCTCTCGCCACCCCAATCTGGAAGTGGCGCAACCCGATTGTGGTTGAAGCGGCAACGGAGAGCCCTGAAACATCTCCGGTACAGTATTTCGATGTGGCCCAGCAAGCCGGATTGCACATTCCCAACGTGTGGGGCGGAATCAAGCACAAGCGGGTCATTATCGAAACCAAGGGCAGCGGCATCGCCTTTTTCGACTACGACAACGACGGATGGCTCGACATCTACCTGACCAACGGCAACCGGCTAGATGCGCATTGGCCCCCAGGCCAGATCCCCACGACGCATCTCTATAAGAACAATCGTGACGGCACCTTCACCGATGTCTCGGAGAAGTCGGGAATCGCGCGATCCGGCTGGCAGACCGGCGTCTGTGTCGGCGACTATAACAACGATGGCTGGGACGACATCTTCTGCACCTTCTGGGGGCGAAACATTCTCTTCCACAACAACGGCGACGGTACGTTTACCGATGTAACTCGCAAGGCCGGTCTCTATCAGGAAAAAGGACGCTGGGGATCGGGGTGCACATTTCTGGATTACGATCGCGACGGTCACCTCGATCTGTTTGTCTGTAACTTCGTCAAGCTCGATCCGGACAAGCCTCCGTCGCTCAACGACACGACCTTCTGCCAGTGGAAGGGCATTCCGGTCATGTGCGGTCCGCGTGGCCTTCCCGGCGATACCAACGTCCTTTATCACAATAACGGGGACGGCACGTTTGCCGAGGTTTCCGAGAAGGCCGGTATCCTCAAAACGGGTCCCCGCTATTCCATTACTTCTGTCTCCTACGACTTTGACAACGATGGCTGGCCCGATATCTACGTTGCGGTGGATTCAATGCCAAGCATCATGTTCAAAAACAACCGCGACGGCACCTTCACCGACGTTGCCGTCATGGCGGGCTGCGCCTATAACGACGATGGCCACGAACAGGCGGGTATGGGCATCGCAGTGGCCGACTACGATTGTGACGGCTGGCTCGATATCTTCAAAACTAATTTCGCCGACGACACCTCCGACCTATATCACAACAACGGAGATGGAACATTCAGCGATCTCTCCTTCAGCTCCGGAGTTGGCATCGACAACAGCTACGTCGCCTGGGGCTGCGGATTCCTGGACTACGACAACGACGGGTGGGCCGACATTATGCAGGTCAACGGACATGTCTATCCCGAAGTGGATAACTACAACATCGGCGAAAAATTCAAGAATCCGCGCATCGTATATAAAAACCTGGGCAACGGCCACTTCAAAGACGTGTCGAAAGAGATGGGACCGGGGATCAATGCTTGCTACTCAAGCCGTGGCGCGGCCTTCGGCGATTACGATAACGACGGGGGCATCGACGTCCTTGTTAATAACATGAACGATCTTCCGTCTCTGCTCCACAACGTAGGCGGCAACAAGCAGAACTGGATCAAGATCAAGCTGCTCGGCACAAAGTGCAACCGAACCGCCATTGGCGCGCGCGTGCGCGTGGTCATCGGAAAGCATGCCCAGATCGACGAAGTTCACAGTGGCGGCAGCGTTATGTCGCAAAGCGACCTGCGGCTGCATTTCGGACTGGGCCACGCGGCAACCGTCGATCTGATCGAAGTAAAATGGCCCACCACCCAGGCAGTCGAGCGCTTCGCCGGGATCAAGGCAAATCAAATTCTCACAATTCGCGAGGGCAGCGGAATCGTTTCGACCTTCAAGCCGCATGCATCTTAAGTTATCTGCGAAGGACACAAAATCGCCATGCCGCGAGTTTGGCGCAACTGAGCAATTGGAAACTCTCGCCTCGGCGCTACTACTGTGACGTGGTGATTCGTAATCGCTCTCACGAATCTGGGTGCCCCAGGTCTCGCTTTTGAGACCTGGGAGACCACAGAACTACATGGTCGAGGTGCCAGGAAGATGCTCAGTTATTGGGCTTTCTGCTTACCTGTCTGGTCCGGCAAAACCACCAGGAACTGCTTCACCGCCTTCCGCTGGCGCTGGATTTCCGCGGCTTGTTCCCTGGCGATTGCATCGTGGAGTTGAAATTGCTCTCTTGCTTTGGCTTTCTCGCCCGCGCGCTCGTAGGCTACCGCGAGGCGATAGTGGGCTTCGCTCAGGGCCGGGTTGGCATCAATCGCCTTCTGATAAAAGCCCATCGCCTGCTCCCATTGATTTTGACCCGCGCTCAGAATCCCAAGCTGCAAGTACCCATCCGCGCATTTCGGACCGAGGGTTATGGCCTTCACAAGCAGGGCTTTTACCCGTTCCAGGTTCTGCGGGTCCCTGGCGCGGCCCTGTTGTTTCCACAGGGCCATGGCGTAGTAATAATTAGCCGGCGAATTCGAGGGCTGCAGTCTCTCGAATCGCGCCAGCTTCGCAACCACGCAGGGCAGCGGATCGGGCGCCGCAATATCGATCTTCCCCATGAACAGGTATGGTTCAGCGCTTTCCGGGTCCAGATCGGACGCCTTGCAGAGATCCAGCGCCGCTTTGTCATAGAGTGCGCCGGCAAAAAGCGCCGCTCCACGCGCGGTCAACATGCGCGCGGATTGCGGATAAAGCCTGGACCCTTCGTCAAAGACCTCTTTTGCCTGCCATACCGCGCGATGATACAGCAGTTCCGAGCCCCATTCAAAGTAGTTATCCTCGCTGGGGTTTTCGCTTGCCGCCTCTCGAAACTCGCGCACCGCCGACATCGGATCGCCCAGCTTCTCATCGAGCTCGCCCTCCATGCGATGCAGGTCCGCGCTCTGCCGTCGCGCCAATAGCCGCCGAACATGTTCGCGCGCCTGCGAGGCATCGCCGGCCATTTTGAGTGCCTGCGCCAGGTCATATTCGTTGTCGTAACTTGCAGGGTCGGCCTGATACGCGGCCCGCAAAGGGGGAATGGCATCCCGATACCGGCCGGTCTGAAGATAGAACTGACCTAGCCGGTAATTTGTCTCGAAGCCTTTGGGATCTTTCTCCACTGCCGCTCGCAGCGCGCTTTCCGATTCGCTTGGTCCGCTTGGTCCGCTTGGTCCGCTCGCTCCGCCGGGCAGCCCTGCCGCCGCAGGCTGTGTGCCGCCGGACTTCAACTTTACCGCTTCTCGCGTAAGAGCTTCGCTGGTCCGCAAACTCGAATCCGACCCGTGTCCGCCCGCCGCCGTCCAGTCGGTCACCGCGGCGATGGCAAAATCGGGATCATCGGCAAATTGCATCGCCTGGCCCGCATCCTTCGATGCGGACACCGATGGTTGTGCCCCGGATGCACTCAGTACCAAATCGATCCGCAAATGCTCGCCGGGCGCGGACACGGTGACTGAAACTGCCGCGCTGCGCAATGGTCCCGAGCTTGCCGTCAGGGTAAATTTGCCCATCGCTACCCCGGCAAATGTGAAGCCGCCTGCGGCATCTGTCGATGTTTCTCTTGAAGTCCGCGAGCTCGGTCCTTCGAGGACCACGTCTACATTGCCCACCGGCTTCCCGGCAGCTCCGCGCACCATCCCCCGCAAGGTCGCACTCTCCGGCAGCATCGATCGTGACTCCTGCGCGCCCAGCCACGGCGCCAGGAGAAGCAGAGCAGCTACTATGGGCAAGAAAGCGAATCCGATGCGCCCACAAAACCAACCTGCAATCGAATGCCGTGCAACCCCTGGACCATCGATCGATGAAAACCAACCTGGCAACTTGAAACTCCCTTCAGCTTCACTCGGCAATTCTCGTGCGAGCACAGGGCCTCTTTCGCAGGAGCCGTCGACTCCCCGGCGTTTTCAAACAGATTGTACGACCCCCGCAAGGCAGCGGGAATGGAGTCTGATGAACATATTGAACCAGAAAGGCACGCGGCCCAGGACAAGCCTGTCCGACCGGGACAATTGCCCTCGGTTGTCTCCAGCGCGCGCTTGGCAATGTCCCGCGCGCCGCGCTGCCAGAGAGGGGATTCATATTGGATTGTAAATTGCAGAATCCGCGTGAGTTGAAATAGGGGATTTCCAATGTACCCCCAAATATATCTCCAGCGCGACGGCGCTAGGCTGCTTTAGCCCTAGGTTTCGAGATCCGATTCGCCTGCAATTCGCCCTTTTCCCGCAGCCTGCTTTAGCTCCTGCCTCGCTTGCCCTGCGATTCAAGCCGGATTTCGCCCTTTTTCCGCAGCCTCTTCAGACCCGGAGGGACTTTTCGACGGAAAATTTGCTCGCCGTTTCCCCTCTTTTCGCAGCATCTTTATCCAGATCATTTTCAGCGATAGTGTAAGGATCTCTGTGCCCCATCCATGCGACTCTTTTCTGTCGCATGGGTGGGGTGGCACGATAATCGCATTACACGAACGGTGAAAACGCTCTAGCCGCGTCCAAATGTGCCCGCAGCCCACCAGGGAGACGAAAACCGGTCTCGTTCCCGCCGGAGGGGGGACACGAGAATAGCCCAGGACAAGTCCGCCGCGGCGGACGCAGTCCTGGGTACAGAGGCAAATAGAACCTTTCGCCCCGGAGGGGCGTTGCGAACCGTTTCGGCAGTTGGTTTTCGGCAGCGCCGTAAATGCCACGCAAAATGAGGTTTTGAGCCCCGAGGAGCGCAGCCCGAAAGAGCGCCAGACCCGCGTTCTTGCCTCACGAAATCCGCTCTTTGCCCAAAAAATCCGACCCCCGCCCAGGAGATCATCCACTGAGCAACTTCGATTTTGCAGTCTGTGCGGACTCCAACAACCCTTCGGCTTCAGAATCGTCGCAACGAGTACTAAATGGTAATTTCCGGATAGGCGGCGATCCGGCTTGAACGCCAAACCTGGCGCAAAGCCCGTTTGCCGATATCTATTTCGTTTCTGCCGTGGAACTCACGGTCAATGACGAATCGAGCTGTTCACAAAACGGTGTTTCACTCGGCCCCAGCTCGGGAATCGTCCTAATCAGTTTTGTCGGGATGGCTCGCCTCGGCAAAGCACTTTCCAGCACTCCAGGACCTTTGGATCGCGGACGTGGGCCTCCTCCGCGCAGTCCAGTTCCACCTTGTGCAAGTTGGCCACAGCTGCAAGGATTAGTCGTGAAGTCAACAAGCGGCTGCGCAAACTATCGGAATCCCATATACGCGCATGTCGGGCGCAATTTCGCCTGGCGCTGAATCTCCTTGAAACCAGAGTCGAAATGAAAGACACTGGTTCTGTTCTTTTACTGCTTGATTCGGCGGCGGTTTTTCCTACTTCCCCTCCCCTTGTACTGGACCGGTTCGCAGGGCTCCCCGATACGCTGGCCAGGCAGCATCTTCTGTTCGCTGAAGAGTAGAATTCCTCATGCCCGCAACCACGCCTCCAGATGCCACTTCGGCCCCTTCTGCTTCGCCGCAGCAGTTCGGTCATTACCAGATCGTTGCCAAAATTGGCGCGGGTGGGATGGGCGAGGTGTATCGCGCTCACGATACGCGGCTCAACCGCGATGTGGCGGTGAAGGTGTTACCCCGGGCCTTCGCCGAGGATCCGCTGCGCATGGCGCGGTTTGAGCGCGAGGCGCAGTTGCTGGCCTCGCTGAACCACCCGAAGATTGCGGCGATTTACGGTCTGGAGGAATCCGGGGCTACGCTGGCGCTGGTGATGGAACTGGTAGAAGGGTCGACACTGGCGGAGCGAATCGCTGACGGGCCAGTCCCGTTGGACGAGGCCGTGCCACTGATTGTTCAAATGGCCGATGCCCTTGCCTACGCCCACGACAGAGGCATCATCCATCGTGACCTGAAGCCCGCGAACATTAAGCTCACATCGGACGGGCAGGTGAAGATTCTCGACTTCGGTCTGGCTAAGGCGATGAGCATAAATTCTTCCGGAGCTTCTCCGGACGCAACCACTCTGCCGGTGACAACCAGCGCCGGAATGGTGCTGGGAACCGCTGCTTACATGTCCCCCGAGCAGGCGCGCGGACAGGAGATGGACCGGCGCACCGACGTCTGGTCGTTTGGCGTTGTTGTCTACGAGATGCTCCTCGGGCAGCGGCCTTTCCGCGGGCCGACTGTCTCCGACACTGTCGCAGCCGTCCTGCGTGAAACGCCGAGTCTCGAACGCGTTCCGCTGTATTTACGACGACTGGTTGCAGCCTGCCTGGAGAAGGAACCCCGCAAGCGGCTGCGCGATCTCGGAGATGTGCGTCTGCTGCTGGGCATCTTCTCGGAGGGTTCAGGCGCATCGTCCATAGCCGGAGCAGTCGCCGCATTGCCGCGGAGTTCTGCGCTACGCCGCAGCTTGCCCTGGGCTGCAGCCGCGGTGCTCTTCGCTCTTGCTGTCATTCTCGCTGTCGCATACTACCGGACAAGCTCAAGACCGCAAAGGACAATTCGTTCGTTGATCTCCGCTCCGGAAGCAGAGACATTTGCGTTCGGCGGCTTCAATGGCCTGCCCACTCTCTCGCCGGACGGCACCCGGCTTGTATTTCCGTCCTGGGATAATTCCGGCCATGAGGCTCTTTGGGTGCGCCGACTCGACTCATTGACAGCGGCGCGCTTACAAGGTACCGACGACGCAAGTTACCCCTTCTGGTCACCGGAAAGCAATCAATTGGCCTTTTTCCAGGACAACAAGCTCAAAAAGATTGACCTCGCAGGCGGCCCTCCGGTGCTGCTTTGCGATGCGCCAAATGCACGCGGCGGCACGTGGAGCCGGAGAAATCTGATTGTCTTTGCCTCCGGTATGAACGAACTCGAGAGTGTCTCCGGGGCCGGCGGAAACCCTACCCCCGTTGCATCTCACACAGGATCGGGAGCAGGGTTCAGCAACCGCTGGCCGGAGTTTCTTCCCGATGCTAAGCACTTCCTTTATCTGAGCGGCGAACTCCCCGCCGCCGGAACTTCAAAGCTGGGTATCTACGTCGGCGAGATTGGATCGAAAGAGTCGAAGTTTCTTTTCCAGGCTGATTCGGGCGCGCTCTATGCTCCACCCGGTTATCTGTTGTTTTTGCGCGGCGACACACTGATGGCGCAACAATTCGACGCAGACAGCCGGAAGCTCAAGGGCGAAGCTCTACCTGTCGCTCAGCACGTTGCCTCGCCGGCGCTTTTCCGACAGGGACTCTTCAGCGTTTCGGAAACGGGACTGCTGATCTATGAAACTGCAGGCACGTACATCGGCGGCCAATTGGCATGGTTCGACGCCAGAGGCAAACAGCTCGCCGAAGTCGGCGAGCCGGGGCCTTTCGATTTGAGCCTCTCTCCGGACGGAAAACAGCTCGCTTACGTGCTGCAAAGGCAGACGGGAGCAAAAAACGACGATATATGGCTGATGGACCTCCAACGAAACGTGCAAACCCGATTCACGTTTGGTCCCAGCGACAACAAGCTCGCCGTCTGGTCTCCGGACGGCGCGAGCATCGCGTATTCATGTTCGCCGCAGAGCAGATACGACCTCTGTGTCGCAAGTACGTCGGGAACCGGCGTCCCGCAAATGCTAAGCAAATCCGATGCGGACGAGTATCCAACCGATTGGTCGCGCGACGGCCGATACATCGCGGTAACGTTCTCAGACCGGAATGGGCAGACCAACAGCGGGTTATGGGTGCTGCCCCTTTTTGGAAGCCGCAAGCCCTTTCCGTATCTTCAATCGCGGTTCAACAAATCCGATGCTGTATTTTCGCCCGACGGCCGCTGGCTTGCTTACTCTTCAGACGAGTCGGGAAGCTTGGAAGTCTATCTCTCACCGTTTCCGAGCGGCAACGGCAAGTGGCAGGTTTCACGAAACGGCGGTGACCAGCCGGAATGGAATCGTGAGGGGAGCGCCCTTTATTATCTCGCGCCGGGCGGGAAAATGATGGAAGCAAGCGTAAAGGAGAACGGTGCGGCCGTAGTCGTTAGCGAGCCGCGAGAGCTCTTTCAGGCAACGAGGGCTGCTACGAGCCTGGGCGCCCGTTCCTATTGCGTGAGCAAGGATGGGAAGCGATTTCTCGTAGCCGAAGCGCCGCAGATTGAGGCGTCGCCGTTAACACTTGTTACCAACTGGACTACGGACCTGAAGAAGTGAATTTCATGGTAAGTCGAAGGCATGCAATTCAGCCTGCACCAAATAATGAGTGTTGAGCCTAAAAACGAAAGATGGGTGCGACACCGCGAAAGCACTTCTTGCGTGGCGATCGGTAATGGGAAGTCAGCCAGAGTTGAGGAACCGACGCTTTTGTGTTGAATAACGCAGCCAAGGCTCTCTTGCTGGCTGCGGCAGCATCGTCGCCAACGCGGAAGCCGCCTTTCAGCCAACAGGTCTATAACGGCCGAGTTCGGAAGAATGCTCGAAGAATTCGGTGCAGTCTAACTCGGACCTTTGCGGTCGTCGCGCCCCCGCCAAAAACCAAGCCCCGCGGCCTTCACGCCCCGTAAAATTTTCCGCGCCTCATTTGCATATAATTTCGCCCTCTTGGCGCACAATGAAGAAGTAGTAGAGATTCCGGGCAGGGACGGCCAGTCAAATTCCGGAAAAGAGGCGGGGACCAGGCCACCGCGACACAGAAATTTCCTAGCCTTTTTGGAGGACCCCACCCCCCCTCCCCGGCAAATCGGCACAAATTATGGCGCTTCAATTTCACTAACTTAACTGCAATGAATAACTTGGCAAAAATCTCAACTGCCGAAAGGCCGCCAAAAGCAGCCAAGCTTAACCAAAGTTAACCGTTTTTAAGGCCCGTTAAGCGTTATTTAGGCCGTCCTAAGCGAAATTAAGGCCGATTTAAGCCCCGTTAACGAGAGATCTTCCACTCCGGCCGCCGCCAAAAGCACGTCGCGACCAACGCGCAGCCCTTCTCAGCGGAAATTAAGTCAAAAGAATGCTCTCAACGGAAATCAAGTGAAAAGAATGCGCATCGGAATCGCGGCGTCGTAGCTCTTGCCCGCGCCGGCCAGCTCGCCGCTCTCAGGATCGCGCGCAAACACAGCGATGTTGTTTGAGTCCTGGTTGGCCACCAGCATCCAGTGCTCGCTCGGGTCCAGCACAAAGTTTCGAGGCGTCTTTCCGCCGCAGCTCGACCGCTTCATCGCGGTCAGCGCGCCGCTCTCGTAGTCGGCCTTGAAGGCGTAGAGAAAGTTGTCGTCGCGGTTGGCGAAGTAGACAAAACGTCCGTCTTTCGAAATCACGGTGTCGCAGCCGCGCGTCGGGCCGTGGTAATCGGCCGGCAGCAGATCGATCGTCGTCACCCGCGTTAGTTGCCCGTCGTCTTTGTGCCAGTCGAGCACGTCCACCTTTGAAGCCATCTCGTACATGCAGTAAGCCGTGTGCCCGTTGGGATGAAAGTGCAGCGTGCGCGGCCCGTAGCCTGGCTTGCTGTGATAAGCGCCCGCCGCGGTCATCTGAGCCGTCGCCGGTTCCGGCCGGTAGATGTGAATCATGTCCCCGCCGAGGTCGTTGATGTAGGCGAAGCGGTTGTCCGGCGAGAACGAAGAGAAGTGCGCGTGCGCCGCCTCCTGGCGCGTGGGGTTGGGCCCGTGTACCGTGTAGTGCTCGGTCCAGACAGCCTCGCTGAGCGCGCCCTCATCGATGAGGAAGGTTGCGGCGCTCCCGCCCGCGTAGTCGGCAGCAATAACCATGCTCCCAGTGTGGTCTATGGCTACGTGGCAGGTGCCTTTGCCCGCGGAGTTGCGTGCGGAGAGCTGATGAGGCTCGCCGCCCTCGACCACGTAGCTGGCCACTTCACCCGTAGGCTTGCCGTCAAACTCCGCCAGTTCGGAGGCTGAATACATGAACCGGTGCCCGTTCGAGAAGGCAAGCCACGCCACCTGGGGAACGTCGTAGGCAACGCCGGCCGGCGTCAGCACTCCCGTGGCCGGGTCCCAGTCAAAAGCAAGAATCCCCGTATCCGTGTGCGAGCCAACGAAGACGCGCGTCTTCTTCTTTGTGGATGAAGCGGACTGAGCGCCAGCGGCGAGGCCGGGCGCGACGGCGGCGAGGGTTACGGCGGATGCAGTCATCAGGAATTCTCGGCGGCTGGGCTTTGTCATGGCGAAAACCATTTTCAACCATGCGGCCCCCAAGGCGCTAGTAGACCAGGATGGCCGGCGCTCATGTAAAGTTGCTTACGCGAAAGGCGCGGCGGCGCGTGGGGGGCGCGCGCCGCTGCGCTTGTTGTCAATGCAGAGTGAAGACCACGTTGATGGTGGTCTCAACCTCGACAGGCTGGTCGTTGAGCAGATAGGGCCGGTAGAGCCAGGTGCTCACGGCGTCGAGCGCGGCTTGCTGCAGGAGCGCCGGGCCTGCCACCACGCGCAGGTTTTCGATGGTTCCCGTTTTGGAGATGGTGGCTTGCAGCACGACCGTACCTTCAAGTCCCATTTCGCGCGCCAGGGCCGGGTAGGCCGGAACGGCCTGGCGAACGAGCAGCCCATTCATCACGCCGGAAGAGATGCGCGCGCGAGTGGGCGCCGCCTCGCGGACCACAGGCTGGCTTCCCTGGCCGCGGAATGAGCCAAGTCCGCTGCCCTGCGTCCCAGAGCCCGAGTCCAGAGTGGCGGCTGTGTCCAGGTCTGGCGGTTCGGGCGCGGTGGCCATGTAGATGTGCGGTTGAATCCGGCGCGGAGCGATCAATTGATCGTCCATCATGCCGGTCGAAACATGCGTCACGTGGACGGTCTGCGGCATAGGGGCCGGCGTCCGCTGCGGCGGCGGCGCCAGCATCAGGATGGCGGCGGCCACGCGCGGCAACGCCTCGGGGTAGAGCAGCGGAATGAGGACCATCGCCAGCAGGATGGACCCGTTGAAGGCGAAGGCTGCAATCATCCATCTGCGGCTGCGCGTACGGATTCTGCCTGTGGATTCAAAAGTGGAGTCTTCGAACATCGTTTGCCTCCCTCGATTGCGAATTCAACGGCGCTAAGAGGGAGACGAGATGGATTCCGCAAGACGCAGAACGGCGCGCCCGCTATGCGCGCCTCGGCGCGGACAGCGGGCTTCAATGCTCGGGCTCACGGCCCCGCGTTCATCCCAACCAGCACCACTGTGCTTGTGTAGACACCGCTCAGCGGTGAAGTGTTCCTGGTTTTGCGCGTGGCCGAAAAAATAATCCGCGGCGCGCGGTGAGATACTCTCGAAAAGGCCGGCGCACTTTCTCCTACGGAGTCGATATGAGTTTCTTCCTTGCCCTGCTATTAGCGTTCGCTCTAACTCAGATTTCCCCTTCGCAAACCACGCCGCCCCCGCCTGCGCGGGAATCGACGGCGACTCTCGCCTATATTCACCGCACCTGGGACACCCTCACGCGCTCCATGACGGATTGCAAGTCGGTAGTGGACGTCAAGGTAACTACTCAGCCGGTTCTCTATTTGCCCGCCGGGGTAACTGCGCCTCCGGACCTGCTGGCGCTTCAACAAAAGTGCAACGTAAAAGTTCTGCACCTGCCGCGCAAGATCGAAAAGATCGGCGACTTACAGACGAAAGATCTGCCCGCGCAGGGTTTGCTTTATTTGCCCAATCCTTATGTTGTTCCCGGCGGGCAATTCAACGAAATGTATGGCTGGGACAGTTACTTCATCATCCTTGGACTGGAAGCCGACCATCGGGAAGAGTTAGCCAAAGGCATTGTCGATAACTTCTTTTTCGAGATCGAAAACTACGGAGGGATTTTGAATGCGAACCGCACTTACTATCTCACCCGTTCGCAGCCTCCATTTCTGACTTCGATGATCCGCGCAGTCTATGAAGACCCTGCCAGCTTTCCTCGCACTCCGGCAGGCCGTGCCGAGGCGCATAAGTGGCTGGAGCGGGCGTATGCAATGGCCGAAAAAGATTACTCAACGTGGCTGCGGCCCGAGCACGCGGCGGGACACACGGGCCTGGCTCGCTACTGGGGTTACGGCACCGGTCCGGCGCCCGAGATGGGCGACGACGCTTCCTATTACATTGACGTAATTCGATGGATCGCCGCCCATCCAAGCCCGGCCAGCGCGGGGCTTCTGGTCAAAGGCTCCGAGCACCCCGATGCGGCGGAAGCGGCGCGCCTCAAGCAGACCAGTTGCGACGTGAACGCGAGCGTTTTGTGCATGAGAGCGTGGCTCGGCGGCTACCGGCTGAGCCGAGGTTTCTATCTCGGCGACCGCGCCATGCGCGAGTCGGGCTTCGACCCGAGTTTCCGCTTCGGGCCGTTCTCGGGCGCGGCGGAGGACTATGCGCCGGTGGGGCTCAACTGCCTGCTCTACCGCTACGCGCGCGACATGGAGCACTTCGCGCTGCTGCTGGATAAGCCGGCCGACGCGCTGCGCTGGAGGCAGCGCGCACGCAGGCGCGATGCGGCGATCCAGTACTACATGTGGCGGCCCAGCGAGGGGGTTTTTGCCGATTACGATTTTGTTCGCCACAGGGCGTCGAGCTACGCTTTCATCGCTTCGCTTTATCCGCTGTGGACGAGCGTGGCTACGCGCGAGGAGGCAAAACAGATTGTGGCAAAACTCAGCTTATTCGAACGGCCCGGCGGACTCTCGACGAGCAACTACGCGAGCGGGCTGCAATGGGATGAGCCATACGGCTGGGCGCCGACAAACTGGATTGCGGTGGAAGGGCTCGAAGACACCGGATTCCGCAAGGACGCGCTGCGCATTGCGCGGAAGTTTACTAGGACAGTGGACGCAGGCTTCGCCGCGACCGGAACGATGGTCGAAAAATACAACGTATTGCAAAGCAACGCGAATGTAACGGTAACTGCCGGTTACAAGACTAATCAGGTTGGGTTCGGATGGACGAATGGGGTATATCTCAAAATGGAAGAACTCATTCACGGTGCTGCTTCGGTTCCGGCGAATTAGGAGTAAGTTACGGAAGCGAGTTATAAGCTACGGCGATGTTTCCGCATTGAAAAAGTCTTCAATTCCGGCACGATGGGCGTGAGCAGCCATCGCCGCCTGAATCTCCAGCGCGAGCTTGAGCGCTTCAAATCCCTGCTGTGCGGTGACGCGCGGGGCGCGGCGGGTGCGGACTGAATCGAGAAAGGATTCGATCTCGAGCCGCAGCGGTTCGCCGGGAGTCACTTCAAGCTTGGCAAACGACAAGCCGGGAGCAGGACCCGCTGAAGCGGCAGCCGCAAGCCTGGCGAGCGCAGCCTCATCGATTTTGCCCGCCGCGGCCGCCGCGGCGATCTCGGCCGGAACGCTCCCGTCCACGCGAATCACAAGCAAATCCTGGCGGGCGTAGTCGATCGAGACATACTGGCGCGGCTCAAAGAAGCGGAGCTTGCGCACGCGCTCGGTGGAAACGCGCGAAGCGGTGAAGTTGGCCACGCAGCCGGAGTCGAACTCGACGCGCACATTGGCGATGTCCACTTTGGGCGAGAGGATGGGCAGGCCCACGGCGCGCACTTCGCGCACGGAAGAACCGGTGAAAGCAAGCACAATGTCGAGGTCGTGGATCATCAGGTCGAGGACCACATCGACGTCGAGAGACCGGGGCGTGAAAACGCTCAGCCGGTGCGCCTCAAAGAACATCGGGCGGCGCAGGCGCGGCTCAACGGCCAGTACCGCGGGGTTGAAGCGCTCAAGATGGCCGGGCTGAAGAATGCGTCCGCCGCGCCCGGAGCGGGCGATCAGGTCGCTCGCTTCATCGAGGCTCGCCGCCAGCGGTTTTTCCACCAGCACATCGATGCCGGCGTCGAGCAATGCCGACGCAACCGCGTGGTGGTACAGGGTGGGGACGGCGACGGTGGCGGCGTCCAGATCGAGGTTGGCCGCGAGCAATTCCTCCACCGAAGAGTAAACCGGGATGGCAAGCTTCGCGGCAGTTTCGGCGGCTCGGGATAAGTCCGGTTCGACCGCCGCAGCGAGCACGGCTCCCAAACCGGCGGACTCCAATTCGCGCAGTACGCGGAGGTGGTTGCGGCCGAACGCGCCCGCGCCGGCGACGGCGACGCGCAGCTTTCGTTCGCTGGCTATTGCGCGGCCTCTTTCTCGATCGCTTTGCCCTCGACGACGTTCAGGCAGCGGGCATAGAGATCGAGCAACTGGGCAACGTGCTCTTCCGGCTTGGCCGCCGAAATGCCGCTGAACCCCGTCGAGGGCGCGGCGGGACGGCCAACCCCCGCGATCGCGGCCACAAACTTGAGCAGGTCGAGCGCGATATCTTCATTACGCCGCGCGCCAAGACTCGCGCTATTCAATGCATCCATTTTGAATGTTCTCCCGGAGTTCCTCAGCCAGATTCTCCGAAGTCTGATGCTATCAGAAACGGCGAATTGGCCGCGCCCCTCTGAGCATCTGTCAATCGGACTTGGCGCGCTCTACGCCGACGGCGCAGAAGCGCCGCCGCTGCGGACAAGGCCATAAATCGCGGCCACCAGCACGGCTGCGGCAGGCAGTGCGCCGACCCCTGCGGGCACGTGCAGCAAAAGCCAACCAGTGAGCACGGCGGACAGAAAATAGACGGTGAGAATTCCACCCTGCATCAGCAGGCGCTCCTCAAACGCCAGGTTCTGGCGGCGAGGCCGCCTTTCCTTTCGCGTCACAAAGCGAACCGCTCCGCTCATCAGAGAAGTCCAGGTTCCGGAGATATAAGTGGTCACGATGCCAGGGATTTGGAGCCGTAGCATGGCCCCGCTCTGCATGCCGATGGCGAAAGCCACCAGGCCGAGGAGCATCTCGGGGCCGTTTGCGACGGTGCGAGGGCGGCTGGCAGAGACCCGTAGAGAGGCGACCCACCCGGCCTCGCAACCCGCGATGATGATCCCTTCAAACAGCAGCGTCAACGAGACCGCGCGTGGCCACGAGCTGCCTTCCCGGACTTTACGTGTGAGGAATGCGGCGATGGCTACGCCGATGCAATTGCAGACCAAGGCGAGCAGCGGATGCAACAGGTCGGCATTCATGCGAAAGACGCTCATGCCGATCAGGACGGTGTTGCCGGTCAGGTTGGCCACAAAGGCGTGGCCGAAGCCGAAGTAAGACCAGCCATCGGCAGAACCCGCCGAGGCCGCGAGAATCATGAGCAGTAGATCGCGTTCCCTTGCGCGCATTCATTTACCCCGCTTTTCGGTCAGATGCGTGGCGCCCGCAGCCCAACTCTGTGATACCGTTCATTTACGAACGTTTTTGTCCGCTTCTCAGACCGCGGGCCGCAGAATGGCAAGAAAATGGTCGGCAAATTCCACGGCAAATCTGAAAGCTGGCTGACCCGCAATTTGGCGGCCAGCGCGCGGCTGGGGAAGCATCTTCCACGCCGAAGGGAAGCCCATGCAAACATGGTTCTACGATCTACGCTTTGCCTCGCGGCAGCTTCGCAAGGCGCCGGGACTGTCGCTGCTCGCCGTTTTGACCCTGGCTCTGGGCATCGGCGCCAACACCGCCATCTTCACCGTGATCCAGAACGTTCTGCTGCGGCCATTGCCCTATGCGCACTCCGATCGCCTGGTCTTCATTGGACCGGCAGGCGCCAAGCCGGGTTTTGGCTCGACCTCGTGGCTCGACTACCACGATATTCAGGCCCAATCGAAGCTCTTCAAGCAAGTGGCCCTGTACTCGAACGACCCCACCGTGATGGAGACCCGCGACGGCTCGCAGAGCGTGGATGCCCCGCATGTGACCGTCAACCTCTTTTCGATGCTCGGCGCGCGGCCTTTGCTGGGCCGCACTTTTACCGTGGCGGAGGGTGAAACCGGCGGGCCGCAGGCAACGATCCTCTCCGAGGAACTGTGGCGATCGAGCTTCCACGCCGATCCGACGATCGTTGGCAAAACAGTCACCGTCGGCGGCGCCGCACACACCGTCGTGGGCGTGATGCCGCAGTCGTTTGGCTTCCCGAACGAAGACGGAGCGGGGATTCAAGAGGGACTCTGGCTGCCCATCCAGCCCACCGGGGAGATGCGGAAAGACCGTGGCGCCGACTTATTCAACATCGTCGGCCAGCTTCGTCCAGGGGCCGCTGTGGCGCAGGCGCAGCATGAGCTGGACGCCATCGCCGCGCGCATCCCGGCGGACACGGATGGTTCGCGCGTTTCGTTCCGCGCCGACCGCTATCAGGAACTGCTCACCGGTCCGGTGCGTCCGGTGCTCTACGGCCTCCTGGGCGCGCTGGCGCTGGTGCTGCTCATCGCCTGCGCCAACGTTTCAAACCTGCTCATTGCCCGCTGTCTGGCGCGGCGCCAGGAGTTCGCGGTGCGCGCCGCTCTGGGCGCCGGACGCTTGCGCCTCATCCGCCAGATGCTCGCCGAAGGACTCATGCTGAGTCTCGCCGGCTGCCTCGCCGGCGTGGCGCTGGCGCAACTGGCCATCGTGGCCGTGCGCAAGCTCCCCCAGGGAACCATTCCCAGCGCCGGCGCCATCGGCCTCCACTGGACGGTAATCCTCGTGCTGGCGGCAATTGCCATCGTGGCCACCGTACTCTCTTCGCTGCTGCCGGCAATTCTTGTGGCGCGGTCCAATCCCCAGGCTGCGCTGCAAGCGGCCTCGCGCAGTCTGGGCACGCGCTCCATCGGCGGAAGTCTCAGCGGCTGGCTTGTCGCCGGCGAGGTGGCGCTTTCAACCCTGCTCCTGGTGGGAACAGGCTTGCTCTTCCACACGCTTTGGAACCTCGAACAGTCGCAACCGGGCTTCGATGCCGCGCACCTGACCACTTTCACCGCCATGCCCGCCGATGCAAGAGGCTTTTCCGCAATAACCGTTTCGCAGAACACGGCAAACGCTCCCGCGTCCGTCGCCACGCTCACCTACGAGCCGGTCCTCGAGCGCATGCGCAACGCCCCCGGCGTAGAAAGCGCTGCGCTGATCACCTCGCCGCCGCTCTCCGGCATGGACATCAGCACCAGCTTTGACATCGTCGGTCAACCGCACAATCCCAATGCGCAGGCCGGTGTCTCGGCTGTAAGCGGCGACTATGCGCAGACCATGGACACGCCGATGGTGCGCGGACGCATGATCGGCCGCGGCGACGCGGCCGGCGCGCCCCTTGTCGTCGTGATCAACCAGGCGCTGGCGAAAAAATACTTTGCCGGCAAAGATCCGTTGGGAAAGCAGCTCAACCTGGGCGGCAAAGACACCGGCATGATCGAGCCTTACGCCATCGTCGGGGTCATGGCCGACGAAGTGGGCCGCAGCGTCGGCGGCGCAGTCCAGCCGGACATCTTACTTCCGGAGCAGCAGATTCCAACCACGTCGCTTTTTTATCCGGCGCTTCTAAAGACGGTCGTCAGTTTTGTTGTCAAAACGCGCGGCAATCTCGCCGTGGCGCCGGAGATGCGGTCCATATTCCATGAGATCGCGCCCTCGTTCGCGCTCGACGATTTTGAGACCATGCAGCATGCCGTCGACAAGAACACCTTCAGCCAGCGGCTGGGACTGTACCTGGTGAGCTCCTTCGCCGGACTCGCCGTAATCATGGTGATCGCCGGCCTCTACGGCGTGCTCTCGCAACTGGTCAGCTACCGCCGCCGCGAGATCGGCGTGCGCATGGCGCTCGGCGCCACCCGGCTGAGCGTGGCCCGGCTCGTTTTGCGCCAGGGTTCCATCCTGGTGGGCGCGGGACTCGCCGCCGGCCTGCTGCTGGCGTTCGCCACCGGCCGTCTTGTCTCCAGCTTCCTCTACGGCGTTCGGCCGCTCGATGCGTGGACCTACGTTGGAGCGGCCGTGACGCTGTCGATTGTCGGACTGGTGGCCGCGTTCCTTCCTGCCCGCAAGGCTGCGTCGATTGAGCCCATGCAGGCGCTGAGAGAAGATTAAAGCGGTTCCACAGTTGCTGCACCCAAAGCCCCGTGCCCCATCCATGCGACTTTTTTCCGTCGCATGGGTGGGAGGCCATGACAGGTGGGTACCGCTTCTCTGGAATCTCTATAAAATTGCCCGGCTGCTCCCCGGCTTTTGGCGGTCACGCGATAGGCTGAATAAGCATGCACATCGCTTACATCGGCTTGGGCGGGAATTTGCCCAGCCCAGCCGGACCCCCCGAAGCCATCCTGGCTGCCGCTGTCGCCCGGCTATCGCCGCTCGGCCGCGTAGCCGCACGTTCCTCGCTTTACTCTACCGCTCCCGTGGGATTTGCCGAGCAGCCGCGGTTCGTGAACGCAGTGGCCGCGCTCCAAACCGAACTGGCGCCGCGTGCATTGCTCTGCGCTTTGATGGCAATCGAGCAGGAGTGCGGACGGGACCGTGCGGCCAGTGTTCCCAACGGGCCGCGCACGCTCGATATGGACATCCTTCTCTTCGACGATTTCGTAATCGGTGAGGCGGACCTCGAAATTCCGCACCCCAGGCTCGCCGAACGCGCCTTCGTCCTTGTGCCTCTCGGTGAGATCGCGGCGGATGTATGTGATCCACGTAGTGGAATGAGCATCGGAGACTTACTCAGGGGCCTTTCCTCCTCGCTCGACGATGCGGCGCACGCAGTGGTCCGGACACAAAGCGATCTCTGGGATGCTTGCGCTGGACGCGCTTGACACGCAGGCGGCTCGGCGCCTTCGAGCGGTGATACGGTGAAGAAATGGAACTCACCACCGAGCGGCGCTTGCAACGGGCTCGGACTTTCAATGAGATCGCCGGCCTCTACGACCGGGGCCGGCGCGAGCCGCCTGCATGGCTCTACGACACGCTGTTTGCCGAGGCGCGCTTAGATATTGCGCGCGCGCGCGTACTCGAGATTGGCTGCGGAACCGGCAAGTCGACGCTGCCCATGGCCCGCCGCGGCGCACAGGTTCTCGCGCTCGAGATGGGTCCGAACCTGGCGCGACTCGCGCGACAGAATCTCGCAGGCTTTCCGGAGGTCGAAGTGCGGTGCACGCGATTCGAGGATTGGGATCCGCTGCCGGAATTCGACCTGGTTGTGGCCATTACCGCGTGGCATTGGCTCGATCCGGAGGTGCGCTATCGTCAAGCCGCCGCGGCGCTCCAGCCCGGCGGGACGCTGGCCTTCACCGTGACCGAGCATGTTTATCCGCCGGGGTACGATTCCTTCTTCGAAGAGATTCAGGAGTGCTACACGGCCGTTGGAATGGACCCGATCCCGTGGCCGCCTCCGCCGCCGGAGGCCGTTCCCGATTCCCGCAATGAGATTGAGCGAAGCGACTGCTTCAACGACGTGCGCGTCATCCGCCGGTTGTGGACAGAGGAGTTCACCGCCGAGGAGCACGTTGCGTTGATGCGCACGGCCTCAGACCATCGGCTTCTCGATCCGGAGAAGCAGGAGTGGCTCTTCGACCAGATGCGCCGGCGGATCGAGGCACGGCCCGGAGGCCGGATTCGCAAACACAATCTGACGATGCTGCATTTGGCGCGCCGGTTGGGCTGAGTGTGCCGGGCAGCGCGTCCGGCCCACCAATCCAGCCCGATAGAATTCTCTGATGAGTCTTGTTTTCGAGCGAATCACCGAGACGCCAGGCGGCGGGCGGCGGGCGCGACTCGACCTGCCGCATCGTACTGTCCAGACGCCGGTATTTATGCCGGTGGGCACGCAAGGAACGGTGAAGGCCGTCACCCAGGAAACGCTCGAGGCGCTGGGCGCGGAGATCATTCTCGGCAATACTTATCATCTCTATCTGCGGCCCAGTCACGAAGCGATCCGCCGCATGGGCGGGCTCCATCGGTTCATTTCATGGCCGCGGGCCATTCTCACCGACTCCGGCGGCTTCCAGGTCTTCTCGCTCAACGAATTGCGCAAAGTCTCCGATGAAGGCGTCCGTTTCCGCTCGCATCTCGACGGCAGCAGCCACTTTTTCACGCCCGAGCACTCGATGGATGTGCAGATCGCGCTGGGCGCGGACATTTGCATGGCCTTCGACGAGTGCACCGAGTACCCGGCGGAGCGCAGCCGCGCCGAAGAGAGCCTGCGGATGACGATGACGTGGGCGCGGCGATCGCTCGATCGCTTTCGTGCCCGCGCCGACGAGGTGGTGTGGCGGGACCAACTCGTCGGGCGCACGCAGAGTCTCTTCGGCATCGTCCAGGGCGGCATGTTCGGCGGCCTGCGCCGCCAGTGCGCCGAGCGGCTGGTAGAGATGGACTTCGACGGCTACGCCATCGGCGGCCTGAGCGTCGGCGAGCCGCGCGCACTGACCCTCGAAATGATCGCCGAGGTGCTGCCGCTGCTTCCCAAAGACAAGCCGCGCTATGTAATGGGCGTAGGCTACCCGGACGAGATCGAGCAGTACGCGCGCATGGGGGTGGACATGATGGACTGCGTGCTGCCCACGCGCGCCGCGCGCCACGGACTGCTCTTCACCGGCGAAGGCCGCCTGAACATCAAGAATAAAAAGTACGCAGAGGACCAGTCGCCGCCCGACCCCACGTGCGAATGCCCGGTGTGCCGGCGGTACTCGCGCGCGTATCTGCGGCACCTGATGCAGGCGGGCGAGGCGCTTGCGGGGACGTTGAACACGATCCACAACCTGGCGTTCTATCTCGGCATCATGCGGCGGGTGCGGCACAACCTGGAGGCGGCGCCGCAGCTTGCCGGGATTATGCCGCCTCTGTCCTAATGGCGCTCCCGGCCGAGTGGTGCAACTCCCAGAGCGCGAGGCCAAGCATTGCGGAGCGCTCGCCCATCGGCGCAAAGTCTTCAGACAGAATTGCACGCGTTCGGCCATCCGCGCGCGCCTGCGCAACCTACGATGCGGGGCAAAGCGGTTGAGTTGGCTTGCAGGGTTCAGCCTTACCCAAGACCTCGACTGGCTGACTCTTTGCATGGAACCATAGAAAACTCGCAGCGCGCAGATTGCGTCCAAACGAGTGTCTGGAAAGGCCCAATCCACGATATTGAGGAGTTGATCGTGACCGACGCATCGGATGTACTCGTAGAGCGGTTGCTGAGCTGGGGAGTCGACACGGTCTTCGGCCTTCCCGGCGATGGCATCAACGGCGTATTCGAAGCCCTTAGGAAACAGAAAGACAAGATCCGCTTTATTCATGTGCGGCACGAGGAAGCAGCCGCCTTCATGGCGTGCGCTTACGCGAAGTTCACTGGCCGTCTGGGTGTGTGTGTTGCTACCTCGGGTCCCGGCGGCATTCACCTGCTCAACGGGCTCTATGACGCCAAGATGGATCATGCGCCGGTGCTGGCGATTACCGGTCTTCAACACAGCGATCTGATCGGTACCTTTACGCAACAGGATGTGGAGCTCGACAAGCTCTTTATCGACGTGGCTCAGTTCAATGAGCGCGTCATGAGCGGCGCGCATATGGAAAGCGTGGCCAATCTGGCAATCCGGACCGCGCTCACTACGCGCGGGGTCGCGCACATCACCATTCCTGTGGATGTGCAGGTTCAGGAGATGAAAAAAGGGCGCTCGTCGCGCAACCCCGTGCATCACACTTCGGCGGTTCCGGCTTATTTTGAACAATTGCCGTGCCCGGTTGAGATTGAACATGCGGCCGACATTTTGAATCGTGGGAAAAAGATTGCCATTCTCGCCGGCCAGGGCGCACTGCACGCGACACAGGAACTCGAGGAGACCGCCGAGAAGCTGGGCGCTCCAGTAATCAAGGCGCTTCTTGGCAAAGCATCCGTTCCCGATGACAGCCCATACACGACCGGGGGCATTGGACTGCTGGGGACAGAGCCGTCCCAGGAAGCTCTGGAAGGCTGCGACACCCTGCTTATGGTCGGGACATCGTATCCCTATATCGAATTCCTGCCTGAGCCTGGCTCCGTCAAGTGCGTGCAAATCGACATCGATCCGCAGCGCATAAGTCTAAGGCACCCGGCGGACGTGGGCCTTGTGGGAGATTCCAGAAATTGTCTGCGCGCGCTGCTGCCGCTTCTCAAGCCGCACCATAAAGGCTTCCTGGAAAAAGCTCAGAAGGCGAAAGCCAAGTGGCAATCGCTGATGGAAGAGCGCGGAACGCACTGTGACAAGCCGATGAAACCGCAGGTGGTAGGTTGGGAGCTCGGCAAGCGCATCCCGGCAAACGCCATTGTCACGTCGGACTCCGGCACCATCACCACCTGGTGGGCACGCTACGTTCCCGCGTTGCGAGGGCAGAAACATAGCTGTTCGGGAAATCTGGCGACCATGGCCTGCGGCCTGCCATACGCGATAGGCGCGGCCGTTGCCTACCCCGATCGCCCCGTATTTTGCATCATCGGCGACGGAGGTCTGAGTATGCTGCTGGGAGAACTCATCACGGTCGCCGCCTACAAGCTCAATATCAAAATCATTGTGATCAAGAACGATACTTTGGGCCAAATCAAGTGGGAGCAGATGGTGTTTCTGGGCAATCCCGAATACGCATGCGATCTTTATCCGGCAGATTTCGTGACCATTGCAAGAGGCGCGGGAATCGACGCCATCCAGATCGACGATGCAGCATCGTGTGCAGCGCAACTGGATGAAGTGCTGACGCGCGACGAGCCCGTTCTCATTGAGGCGATCGTAGATCCGTTCACTCCACCGATGCCCGCAAAGATCAAGGCATCGCAAGCAATGAAGCTGGCCGAAGCGCTGGCGCGTGGAGAGCCGAATCGAATGGAGATCGTGCTCACCAACGCGCACGATAGGGTCCGCGAGCTGGTTTGATTGCTTATGTTTTCGCACTGTAAGAGGAATATCCGCAATGGGGTTGTCGCAGCCGTCGATTGATCGAGTTGAGGTGTCGTCCTATACGATCCCGACCGATGCCCCCGAAGCCGACGGAACACTCAGTTGGGATTCGACGACACTGATTGTCAGCGAAATCGGCGCCGGCGGCAAGATTGGTCTTGGATATACCTATGGGCACAAGGCCACTTCCGCAGTAGCACAACATCTTGCGGAGAAGGTGATTCACAAGCAATTTCCGTTTGAGATTGCGAAGCTCCACGAAGCAATGCTGAGGCAGGTTCGCAATGACGGAAGCCGAGGCATTGCTTCGATGGCGATTTCAGCGCTCGATGTGGCTCTATGGGACTTGAAGGCGAAGCTGATGGAATGTTCCGTGCTCGACCTTCTGGGAGCGGCGCAGCAGAGTGTTGGCGCCTATGGAAGCGGGGGGTTCACTTCGTATTCAAACGATCGGCTTGCGAAGCAACTCTCGGGCTGGGCGCAGAACGGATTGAAAAGCGTGAAGATGAAGATCGGTTCCGACCCCCAAGCTGACCCGGAAAGGGTGAGAGCGGCCCGGCAAGCGATCGGAGCGGACGCCAATTTATTCGTGGATGCAAATGGAGCCTTCAGCGCGAAGCAGGCAATCGCGTTGGCGGCTCGTTTTCGAGAGAGCGGGGTGAGCTGGTTCGAAGAGCCGGTGAGTTCGGATCATCTCGCCGAGATGCGCGTGGTCCGGGAAGCGGCGCCGGCAGAGATGGAAATTGCCGCCGGCGAATACGGATACGACTCGTTTTATTTCAGACGAATGCTGGAAGCCGGAGCGGTGGATGTGCTGCAGCTCGATGCGACGCGGTGCAAAGGATTCACGGGTTTTCTTGAGGGTGCGGCGGTGGCTGCGAGTTTCGGCTGCCCGCTGTCTGCGCATTGTGCTCCTTCTCTTCATATGCATGTAGCCTGTGCAGTGCCGAACTTCCGCAACGTGGAGTATTTCCACGATCATGTGCGCATTGAAGAGATGCTTTTCGATGGATTCATCCCCGCAAAAAACGGCGAGCTGCGGCCGGATCGATCCCGGCCCGGACTCGGCCTGATCTTCAAACGGAAGGACGCCGAACGCTATGCGAGCTGACGGAGAGATGGAATGAGCTTTGCCCTTACCACAGCGTTGGAACAGACCGTTAAGCGCTCATTGCCGAGGCCTGTAGGGATCGCTACAACCAGCGTGCTGGAGCACATTCGCCACGGATGCTTTCAGCGCAGCCTTTGTTTTGTCGTCTCCGTCACCAGCGTGGCCAGCGGTATCGAAGTCGGTTATGAGCACTATAAAGGAAGCTACAGCAACCCAGTCATGTACACGCCCGTGCTTCTCAGTGGGGCGCTGGCAGGTTCGGGCCTGCTGGGGGTGTTCAACCGATGGGGCGCGCGAGTCCTCCTCCGCTGCATCAGTGTAATAACGCTGGCGGACGGTATCGTTGGATTCTTTTTTCACATTCGAGGCGTTGCGCGCAAGCCGGGCGGCTGGAGCCTGCCGGTAACCAATATCGTCATGGGGCCGCCGATCTTTGCCCCGCTGCTGTTCGGCACCAGCGCTTATCTTGGGCTGATGGCCTCCTATCTGCGCCGCGAAGAAGAGTTGAGCGGCGCTCAGGGCAAGCTGGAGGAGATTGCCGGAGTTCTTCCGGGAAAATCCGACTGGCGCAAGAATCTGCGTCATGGCCGATTCCAAAAGCACCTTTCGGCAATCACCATTCTCTGGGCCTTCTTCAGCGGATTTGAGGCGCTTTATTCCCACTACAAATCGAATTTTCGCTATAAGGCGCAGTGGACTCCGGTGGTGCTCACGCCGCTCCTTATGGCTTCTGCCGCGGGCGCGATCAAGAGCCGCAAAATAGCGAATACCGCGCTTCCCGCCGTTTCCGCGCTGGCCCTGGCCGATGGCGCCGCGGGTTTCTACTACCATGCACGCGGCATTGCGCGCCGGCCCGGCGGTTTGAAGAAGCCGCTCTACAACGCACTCTACGGGCCTCCGATCTTTGCACCGCTGCTCTTCGCGGCTTGCGGGTTTCTGGGTCTGTTGGCGAGCCTGCTTCGCCGGGAGCGCGACGGATGAAACAGAAATCTTATCCACTGCGGCCGACGGGCGGCGAAATTCGCGATCTCGATCAACCCGGCTACTACTCCGGCTACAGCACGTTAGCGCAAAAGAAAAAATGGGACGAAGCGACCCGTCAGGTCGTGACGGAACGCGTGGAGAAACTTCCGCCGATTCGCTTCTTCTCCGCCCAGGAGGTGGAACTGCTCACTGCAATCATCGATCGCCTGCTTCCCCAAGACGATCGTGCGGAAGATCGGCTCATTGCCATCCTTCCGGTGATCGACGAAAGGCTCTTCAAGAATGCGCTCAACGGATTTCGCTATGAGGATATGCCTCCGGACCGGGAAGCTTATCGCCTTGGCTTGCAAGCCATCGACGAGATGGCTCAGGAGCGATTCCATGAGCCGTTTGCTTCCCTGACCGTTCACCGGCAGGAATTGATTCTCAAGTCGCTTCACGACCGCAAACCCGATCCCGCGCATCCGATCTGGCAGCGAATGCCGGTCCGCCGCTTCTGGAGCCTGCTTATCGAGGATTGCGTTACGGCCTACTATGCGCATCCGTGGGCCTGGGACGAGATCGGCTTCGGCGGCCCAGCCTATCCGCGCGGATATATACGCCTGGAGCACGGGATGCCGGAGCCGTGGGAAACCGATGAACAGCGCTACGAGTGGAATGACCCGGCAGATGCACTCTCGTCATTCAATGAGGAAGGTATAGCGCCGGAGCATAGTTCGCTGGGCGCACATGGGAGTAGCCACTGATGTCGCCGGAGAATCGCAACGGCCATCGCCTCGGCCCGATGCAGACCCTTCCGGCGCCGGTGCGAAAGTATGCCGACAGCGAAGCGGTGGACTACTGCATCGTTGGAGCCGGCTCGGCAGGCGGAGTTCTTGCGCAGCGACTGGCCTGCGCGGGATATCGTGTTGTTGCGCTTGAAGCTGGCCCCTTCTGGGATACGGAAAAAGATTGGGTAAGCGACGAGAACGGCTCACACGAGCTCTATTGGAACGATCTCCGCATCACCGGGGGGAGAGATCCTCTCGCGCTTGGAGCAAACAACAGCGGCAAAGGCGTAGGCGGCGGATCGGTACACTGGGCCGCATTCACACCGCGTTTTCATCCATCGGACTTTCGCATACACAGCGAAGACGGCGTCGGCGCCGATTGGCCGATCTCTTACTGGGACCTGCAACCTTACTACGAATTGATGGAACGGGAAATCCCGGTCGCAGGTCCCGCGTGGTTCCCCTGGGGCGACCCGCACGGTCATCCCTATGGACCGCACCCGCTGGGCGGCGTCGGCGACATCCTGGTGCGGGGATGCACCAAGCTATGCATTCGGACAGTTGCCGGTGGACCTGTGGCTATTCTCTCCGCCTCGCACGGAGACCGTCCGCATTGCATTTATCGGGGATTCTGCCTGCAAGGCTGCAAAGTCGGAGCGAAGGCCAGCACACTGATCACCCATGTCCCCGATGCCATCGCGCATGGCGCGGAAATTCGCGCGCTGTCAATGGCTTCGCGCATCAACCTGCGCCAAGACGGACGGGTTGACGGAGTGCTCTATATCGATCGCGATGGGAACGAGCATTTCCAGCGCGCCCGTGCCGTCATCGTCTCCGGCTACGCCATCGAAACCCCTCGACTGCTCTTAAATTCCGCCTGCCCAGGCCACGGCCATGGACTCGCAAACTCAAGCGGCACGTTGGGCAAGTACCTCATGGCGCAGGCGGGGAATGTGGTCGCGGGGCGATTTGACGAGCTGATCCGGCTCTATAAAGCGCCGCCGGCCCATGCCTTGTCAGAAGAGTTTTATGAGACCGACAAACGGCGCGATTTTGCCAGGGGCTTCGCCATTCAAACCGTCGGGCCGCTTCCGGTCGCATTCGCGAAACAAATGATCAATGCGATGGGGGCGTGGGGATGGGGGCTGCGCCGCGTCATGATGGATTACAACCACTGGGCCACGATCGGCGTGCTGGGCGAGATTCTTCCCTGGGAGGACAACCGGGTCGAGCTTGCCGAAGCAAAAGACCAGTACGGACTTCCGGTAGCAAAGGTCACTTTCAATCTGCACGACAACGACAAGAAGCTCATCGAATTCGGAAAGAATAAGGTCATGGAAGTGATGTGGGCGGCCGGCGCAAAACAGGTTGTCCAGGAGTCGCGCTATGCGCATCTGGTAGGGGGTGCGCGGATGGGCAGCGATCCCGCAACATCGGTCGTGGACAAATTTGGCCGAACCCACGACATTCCGAATCTATTCGTCTGCGATGGAAGCATCCTGCCCACGCAAGGGTCGGCCAATCCTGGACTGACCATTCAGGCGCTGGCAGCGCGAACGGCGGACTATCTAATCAAGCAAGGAGATGCCATCTTTTTTTCGAATCGCCGCGATCAAAGCGAACCTGGCATTCGCTACGACTTGAGCCCGCCGTATACAAAGTTCAAAGGAAATCCAAGGGTCGCATCCGGGGCATCCCGAACCTCTTCAAGTATCATCTAACCGAAGGTTGCGTTCACCGCGTTGCCGCTTATTTCGCGGCAGTTGCAACATCGCCGCCGATCCAGGTTAGTGGAATCGAAAGTTGCCCGTGGAAAAGGCTGGACGCAACTTCGAGAGCCGCAACGGTTCCGAATCGCCAAATCTAAAGCTTGAAAGCTATGTTGCGAATCCCGTCATCCTCTTACCGGCTGCAGCTCAATAATGGGTTCACCTTCGATGACGCCTCCCGCGCGGCCAGTTACCTGAAGGAACTGGGTATCTCGCATGTATACTGCTCGCCGTATCTGCAAGCCGCCAAAGGCAGTCAACATGGCTACGATGTGGTCGATCATCGGAAGGTGAACGTGGAGATCGGCGGTGAAGAGGGCCACAAGCGATTTTGCGAGACGCTCAGGGCGCTCGATCTGGGCCAGCTGCTGGACATCGTTCCCAACCACATGGCTACGGTAACGGAGAACAAATACTGGTGGGATGTGCTGGAAAACGGCCCCTCGAGCCGCTTTGCCGAGTGGTTCGACATCGACTGGAATCCAACCGAAGTGAAGCTGCAGAACAAGGTGCTCATTCCGGTTCTGGGCGACCAATACGGACACGTATTGAGCGCCAGGCAAATCGCGATTCAGTACGATGGAGAATCGTTTCAGGTGCGCTACTTCGATCACTTTTTTCCTCTGGCGCCGCGCTCGCTGGCCATTCCTTTGTCGTCCGCGGCAAGATATGTCAACGCGCCAACCCTCGGATTTCTTGCCGACAGCTTGTCGCGCCTGCCTGCGCCGGAATCGACCGATGAAGACGTGCTGGCCGCGCGGCACCGCGACAAGACCATTCTTTACGAGCTTCTGCAGCGCTTTTGCAGGGAAGAACCCGAGGCATCCGCGGCCATCGCTCGCGCCGTGGCTGAGTTGAACGAGAACATCGACGCGCTGGACGCCCTGCTGAACCTGCAGAACTACCGGCTGGCGTACTGGCGAACCGCGGACCAGGAACTCGGATACCGGCGCTTCTTCGATATCAACAGCCTGATCGGAATGCGCGTCGATCGCCCGCGCGTCTTCAATGCGATTCATTTCCGGATTATGGAGTGGCTGCGCGACGGCATTCTCGACGGAGTGCGCGTCGATCATCCCGACGGCCTGCGCGATCCAGGCCAATACTTCGAGCGGCTGCGGTCGGGCGCTCCCGGCGCCTGGATTCTGGCCGAAAAGATTCTGCAGCCTGGCGAGCGGCTGCGTTCAAGCTGGCCGATTGCCGGCACCACCGGTTACGACTTTCTCAACATCTGCAACGGCTTGCTGGTGCACGGCGAAGGGCTCAACGAGATCGGTGAAATCTACAACTCCTTCACCGATGAATCGCTGGATTTTGAAGCCATGGCGCACGCAAAAAAGGTAAACGTGGAGCATGAGGTTTTAGGCAGCGATGTCAATCGGCTGGTGCATCTTTTCGCGGAGATTTGCGAAAACAATCGCGACCGCCGCGACTACACGCGCGCCGAAATCCGGCGGGCCATTCGCGAAGTGGCGGCGAGTTTCTCCGTGTACAGAACCTACGTCGAGCCAGCCCGTAATGAAATCCTGGAAGAGGATGAACGGGAAATCAGAAGCGCCGTTGAAATTGCCAAGACGCACAGAACCGACGTCGCCCCGGACCTGTTCGACTTCATCGGCGATGTACTTACCCTGCGCAGCCGCGGCGAGGTCGAAACCGAGTGCCTGTTGCGCTTTCAGCAGTTCACTCCGCCGGTGATGGCCAAAGGCATGGAAGACACGGCGTTCTATTGCTTCAACCGGTTGATTGGACTGAATGAAGTAGGCGGCTCGCCCGCACACAATGGCGCCGGCCTCGACGAGTTCCATGCCTGGTGCGCAGGGATTCAGGCCGAGCATCCCAGGTCGATGAATACGCTGGCGACGCACGATACCAAGCGATCGGATGACGTACGGGCGCGGCTCGCGGTGCTGACGGAGATACCCGGACGCTGGCGTGCGGCGCTGAACCGGTGGTCGCGCATGAATCGGCAGTTCAAGACAGGAGAGTTCCCCGATCGCAACACGGAGTATCTGCTCTATCAAACGCTGGTTGGCGCGTGGCCCATCGAAACGGAGCGGGTGACTGCGTACATGGAAAAGGCCGCGCGCGAAGCCAAGCAACAGACGAGCTGGATCCAGCAAAACAAGGAGTTCGAGGACGCGCTGAAAGCATTTATTGAGCGCATCCTCGACGCACCGGAGTTCATTGCGGAGTTGGAGAGCTTGGTCGCGCAGCTTCTGTTGCCGGGCCGAATCAACAGCCTGGCGCAAACCCTCGTCAAGAGTGCGGCGCCGGGTGTTCCCGACACCTACCAGGGCGGCGAATTATGGGATTTGCGGCTCGTCGATCCTGACAATCGCGGGCCGGTCGACTATGAGATCAGGCGGGCTATGCTCGCCGAGTTGCGGGCCGGTCTGAGCGTGGAGGAGATCATGGAGAGGATGGACAGCGGAATGCCAAAGCTGTGGATCATCTACAAAGCACTGCACCTGCGTCGCGATCATCCGGAGTGGTTCGGCGAGAGCTCCTCCTATACGCCGCTGCCGGTGGAAGGATCGAAGCAGGCGCACCTGATCGCATTCTGCCGCGGTGGGCAAGCTGCCGTACTGGCTCCCCGCTGGAACCTTCGGCTAGGCAATGGATTCGGTTCCACAACCGTCGAGCTCCCGGCCGGACGCTGGACCAACATTCTTTCCGGCGACGAGGTAAGCGGTGGGAAAAACCGGCTGAAGAGCCTGTTGCACCGGTTCCCGGTCGCGCTACTGGTGCGAAACGCGGGGGCAAGCGATGCAACGATTTGAAGTCTGGGCTCCATTTGCCACGCGCGTGTCGCTCAGGGCCGGCGAAGAGGTTCGGGCCATGAAGGGGCCCGACGACCGCGGTTGGTGGAGGGCCGAGGCTGCCGACGCCGGCCATGGAACGGATTACGGATTCCTTGTCGACGACGATACCCATTGCTATCCCGATCCGCGTTCGCAGTGGCAGCCCAACGGCGTGCATGCTTTGTCGCGCGTGTACGATCAGACGCAATTTGAGTGGACGGACGCGGGATTCCAGGCTCCTCCGCTCTCCGGCGGCATAGTCTACGAATTTCACGTCGGCACATTTACGCCGGATGGCACGCTGGACGCGGCAACTGGCCGGCTTGATTATCTCTCCGATCTCGGCATCACGCATGTCGAGCTGATGCCGGTGGCTGCCTTCGAAGGCCGGCATGGCTGGGGCTATGACGGAGTGGCGCTGAACGCGGTCCACGAGCCGTACGGCGGACCCGATGCATTGAAGCGCTTCGTGAACGCGGCGCACGGCAAAGGCCTGGCCGTGCTGCTCGACGTGGTCTACAATCACTTCGGGCCGAGCGGAAATTACACCGGAAAATTCGGCCCCTACGTTGTGGATTCGCATCGCACGCCCTGGGGCGGAGCCGTCAACCTTGAGGCTGCGGGAGGGAGCGAGGTGCGGCGCTTCTTTTGCGACAACGCATCGATGTGGCTGCGCGATTTTCACATCGACGGCCTCCGCATCGACGCCGTGCATGCCTTTGTCGATCGCTCCGCGATTCATTTTCTTGAGCAGCTCGCCGCCGAAGTTGAAACCCTCGAAGCGTCGCTGGCGCGCCGCCTGGTGCTGATCGCCGAGAGCGATTTGAACGATCCGCGCATCGTCACGCCGCGCGCGGCCGGAGGCTTGGGCATCGACGCGCAATGGAGCGACGATTTTCATCACGCGCTGTTTGCCGCGCTCATTCCCACGGAGCGGCAAGGCTATTACGCCGACTTCGGTTCGCTTGCGCAGTTGGCCAAAGCGCTTGAGCAATCCTTCGTTTACGACGGCATCTATTCCCACTACCGCCGGCGCATTCACGGCAGGCCGCCGGCGGGGCTTTCGCAACATCGATTCCTCGGCTACATCCAGAATCACGATCAGGTGGGCAATCGCGCCATCGGCGACAGGATCGCATCTATCGCCGGCGTGGAGCGCGCCAGGATCGCCGCAGCGCTGGTGCTGACCAGCCCGTTCGTGCCCATGCTGTTCCAGGGCGAAGAGTGGGCCGCATCCACTCCGTTCCAATATTTCGCCAATCACAACGATCCCGAGCTGACCCGCGCAGTATCTGAGGGGCGAAAGCACGAGTTTGCCGTCTTCGGCTGGGACCCAGCGCAGATTCCCGATCCGGAGAATCCCACGGCCTTCGCGGCATCGAAGCTCAAATGGGAGGAAGCCACGCGCCCCGGTCACGCGGAAATGCTGGAATGGTATCGCGCCTTGATTCGTCTGCGCCGAAATACTCCATGCCTGAATGATGGAACGCCAGGCAAGACTCGTGCGATCTATGACGAAGACGCGAAGTGGCTGCGCATGGAACGCGGCGCCATTAGCGTGCTAGGCAACCTCGCGGAAAAAGAGCAGACATTCGGCATTGCGCGCGGCGCCAACGTTTTGCTGGCCTCACGCTCCATCGCCCATATTGAAAAAAGCGCGATCATGCTGCCGCCGGACAGCGTCGCAGTGCTTGCCGATTCCAGCTAAAGCAATTCCAGAATAGCTCTACCCGGAGCGGATGAATTCGTGTCCGCGTGCGCAGCGCTCCGGCGTACTCGCCTGGGATGCGCAGCAAATGATGCGCGATGCCTACGGCGGAAGGTAAGCTGCTTTGCAACTGGCAACTTGCATCTAACCGCGCGAGAGTGCGCAAGGAGCCTCTTGGAAACAGATGCATTTGCTTCGGCCGCTCCTGCAGTTCATATTTCGTCTCGGCTATTTTGGCCCGCTGGCGATGGGCGTCCTCGATTCTTCGTTTCTGGTTCTTCCCTTCGGAAACGATCTGATAGTCGTGGCGCTGGTGGCGCATCACCGCAGCGGCGCGCCTTGGTATGTCCTTTCCGCGGCGCTCGGATCGACGCTGGGTGTCTTCCTGCTTTCTCTCGTCTCGCACAAGCTTGGCGAAAGCGGGCTGCGCAAAATCGCGGGGGATAGGCGTTACAGGAAACTCAAGGAGCGGATTGGAAATCGCGCCGGAGCCGCGGTCGCCATCGGCGGCCTGGCGCCGCCTCCTTTTCCATTCACCACTGTGATTGCCGCCGTTTCCGCAATCGATTACCCCATCTGGCGCACGGTCGTAATCAACTTCTTTGCTCGCGCGTTGCGATTCGCGGTGCTTGCCTTTCTCGCCGTCAAGTATGAAGGCGCCGTCATGCGCATCGCCAAATCGTCGCCCTTCGAATGGGCCATGATCGTCTTTATTGTCTTATGCTTTGCGGGCAGCGCTTTTTCAATCTGGCGCTGGTTGCGCAGACCCGGCCGAAAAGCGCGGTGAACAAATCTCAGCTGCGACCTTCTCCTTGCATTTCGCGATAATGTTTCTTCGCGCGCCTCCACAGAAAATGGCCGACGCCGAAAACCGCGATCGTAACGGCCCAGCCGGCTTTCTCGAAATACCCGAGCAAGTCATTGAATCCGTTGGCAAAGCCATATCCGGCGCAAGCAATGAACGTCACCCCCGTAATGGCGCCGAGCGCGTTGTAGAAGAGAAACTTTTTCCATTCCATGTTCAGCGCGCCGGCAACCGGAGCGGTGATGGTACGCAGTCCAAAGATGTATCGGGCCCAAAAAACGGTGGCGCCGCCATGGCGGTGAATCAGGTCGGCGGCGACGGCAATGTCTTCGCCCTTGTGGAGCTTCTCCCTGAACCAGCGCATAAGGCGCGGTCCCAGCCGCCGGCCAACACAAAAGCCGCAATTGTCTCCCACGATCGCCGCACAGGCGCCGATCAAGATGATCGCCCACAGGTCGAGGCGATGAGTCTTGCACGCCGTGAAACCGGAGAACATCAGGACCGTTTCGCCCGGCAGCGGCAATCCCGCGTCTTCTCCGAGCAGTCCGCCCGCCAGCGCCAGGTAGCCCCACCGCACCAGGGTGTGCTGCACGATTTTCGCTATCCAATGCATTGAAGACGCACAGTCTCGGTCGTCCTTCCCCTGGAAAGCGGACGCAAAGCTCACGCTTCCGGCCGGGCATTATTGCTGCGGCTTCTTTGCGCCTCGCTTGGCCCCGTTTACCGCCCCTTTCGTGGCGTTCCTGGTCTTCTTCGCTGCCTTGGCAGTGCCTTTCTTCGCCCCTCGGTAGGCCCTTTTTGTCCCATGTTTTACGCCCTCGCTGCCCTTTTTCGCAGCGTTCTTGGAGTCACGCCCAGCAGTTTTCATGTCCTGCTTGGCCTCAGCGCCGTTCTTGTTGGAGGTAACCTTGGCGTCACTGCTGTTGGAGGTGGAATGTTGACTCCAACCGAGAGCGGGTGCGCACATCAGCGCGGCTCCGAGGAATAATGTCGAGAGTTGCAATGTCATTTTCATATCTGGAATGATTCGATCTCAGGGCGCCGAGTTGGCTCCGCTGGTTTGGTTATTTCGATAGGACGCCGAGGACCGCGAAGGAGCCCCAAAGACGATGAGCTGCACTCGATTCCTAATGCCCTCAGCCGCCTATCTGTTTCGACACCCTTAGTTTTTCGGGAGCTTATCTACGGACTCGATCTTTCAGGAGATGTCCGGGGACGATCGTGACTCTCGCATGCTCGATTTTGCCCGGCAACCGGGCCTTCATTTTGACGCTGTGTAAACGCCTATGGGCAAGATGGACAGGCATTTTCGCAGTTGCGCATGCCCATCATCTAAGACAAAATGGGGCTCGATCTGAAATCGCTTGAGAAACCGTTCAGGAAACTGCGCAAAGCCCTGAAACGGATATCCGGCATCCATCTCCGGATGCGGTACACCATCTGCGCACCCAGACACGCCGGGTAGAAGCCAGATTGCACGCCTTGGGGCTCGACCGGAAAGGCGACGGACACCGTCTTCTCAAAGCCCTGAAGCCGGCAAGAAAGGCAGCGGGGAAGGTGCGCGATATGGACGTTCTGGTCGGATTTGCGGCGACGCTGGCGAATGATTCTACAAGCGAGCCGCTGGTGGAGCTGCTGGAATATCTTGGAAGCCGCCGAACACGAGCAGCGGCGAAGTTTCGCAGAACCATCTCGGACTACCGAAGGGAGCTGCGTCGCGGTTTGAAGCGCTGCGCAAAAGTCATTGGGAAAGACCTTGACGCATCGCAAGGCCGCGCCGACGGCGATCCATCGCGTTCCACAAACGCCATGGCCCGCGCACTCACGGTCGAAGCGGAGTTGGGCGCGTGGCCCAAGCTGAACGAACGGAACATCCATCCCTTTCGCCTGAAAGTGAAGGAATTGCGCTACACCCTGCAATTGGCGCGAGATAGCGATTCAGGCTTGATTCGGGCGTTGGGAGAGGTTAAGGACGAAATTGGCAAGTGGCACGACTGGAAGGAGCTGGCTACGGTCGCCAACCATGTTCTCGGTCACGGTTGCGAGACTACGGATCGGATTGAGCAACGGGTTAAAGAACAGCTCGATAACGCGCTCTCCAGCGCGAATTCGTTACGCGCCAAATATCTCAAGGCCAAATCGAGTCAAGGGGCGGCAAAAAAGCGTCCCCGGCTCCAACTTGAGACCTCGGCTCTGAAGGCAACCTCACGGCTCGCTGCTTAATCGGCATAGGATTCGTCGATGAAAAGGGCGGCTCGAAAACCTGCCGGTTCTCGGGTTAGCACCACGAGACAGGCGGCGATGCCGTCAGGAATCGGCGCCAGCAAGGCCGCCTTCGACCAGGAGTTGAGACCATCCTTCAGGCACAGGCCCGCATCGGAACAGATAGCGCGAACTGCACGCGATTACGCTGGCCGTACGTCGAGCCAACGCGAATCCATACGCGCAAAAGGCGGCGTATCCCTCTTAACCTGCGGCCTCGCGGTAGTTGCCACGGAGCCAGTGTTATCCCGATCCGAAAGGCCACAATGCGCAAGCTTCCGGAACTCCGGACCTTTCTTTTGCTTTCCATCGTTGCCATGGGAGGCTGGCTGTTGTTTGTTGCCAACATTTCTACGGATGACCTGGTGCTGGGCGCGGGGTGTGCGCTCCTTTCGCTGCTTGTCAGCGCTCTTGCCTGGCATCGGATGAATCTCTACTTTTCGCCTTCTCCCAGGCAAGTCATGGACCTTTGGCGACTTACCTGGGACGTTTTTTGCGACACGTGGAAGATGTTTGTGATTCTGCTTCGCGCTCTGGCCGGCAGGCAACCCGGCTCCTACTACCGCGCTGTGCCCTTCCATGTTGCCAAAGACAGCCACGGAGTTTCGCAAATCATTCTTGCCACTGCCGCTATAACGGTGTCTCCTAACTCAATCGTGATCGGCGCCAGTCGCGGCAGGATGCTGTTCCACCAGGTTGAGCGCAGCGGAATCCCGCGGCTGATTACGGATGTGGAGGCGTCGCGATGAACATCTGGCTCATCGCCGCCGCTGGCGTAGGAGCATGCCTGCTGCCTTGCGCCGACCTGAGCCTGCGCGGAACAGTCGAACGGCGATTGGTGGGCGTGGAGCTTACCGGCATGCTGGTCACCATTCTTTTAGTGCTCTTGACCATGGGCTTTCGTCGCTTGCCGTTCATTGACCTGCCGCTGGCGCTGGCGATCATGTCGCTGGGCGCATGTCTGGTCTTCGTACGGTTTCTTGAGAGGCACCTGTGACGCATCAGGTTTTGATCGCCGCTTCGCTCGCGCTCGCCGTCTCCCTATGTTGGATTGGAACGCTGGGTGCATGGCGCATGCGCGAACCTATCCAGGCGCTGCACTATCTCTCACTGCCTACCGCCTCAGCCGCAATCCTGGTTGTCATTGCGGTTTTTGTCCAAACCGGCTGGAGCCCGGCGACCCTCAAGACCGCGCTCATCTGCATCGTTCTCGTCGCCACCAACTCCGTCGGCACACATGCAACCGCGCGGGCTATCCGAGTGCGCAAGCTGGGGCATTGGGAGCCGCGCAAAGAAGATGGGGTCGAATTCATTCCTGGGGAGCGAAAGGCATGAAGATTGCCGGAAGCCTGCTGCTTCTTCTGATCGCGGTGAGCGGCTGGAAGGTGGTGCGCACGCGCGATGTGACCGCGCAGATACTCTCGTTGTCTTTTTACGGACTTTTACTCGCGGTCATGTTTTTCGTGTTTCAGGCTCCTGACGTAGCGCTTTCCCAGATCGTGGTCGGCGCTGTCGCGCTGCCTTTGATGGTGATGCTGGCCATTGCCCGCATGCAGCACCACGAAAAGATGAAGGCCAGGAGAGCAAAACGGTGAATGCTCAATGGCGGCTGCGAATCTTCTTGTTCGCTGCTGCGTTCTTTCTGTTTTTCTATCTTGCCGGCGCGAAGAATCTTCCTCCCTGGGGCCATTATCGCGGTCCTTATGGCGACATGATCAGCAGCCTCTCGGTCTTTCAGCGCCACACCACCGATGTGGTCAACGCCATCGACTACGACTATCGCGGCTTAGATACTCTGGGGGAAGAATTCATCCTTTTTACATCGATTCTCGGTGTCATGCTCCTGCTCAGAAATCCCAAGGCGAGCAGCGCCGCGGCAGAGGGCGATGAGGGGTTGAGTGAAACCGTCAGGATCACTGCAGCTTGTTCCTTTTTCCTGACCTTCCTCTTTGGGCTTTACATGTGCACGCACGGACAACTGACTCCGGGTGGGGGCTTTCAGGGTGGGGTCATCGTTGCCACCGCCCTGATGCTGGTGTACATCGCAGAGAATCTGAACCGCTTCAAGGCGATCACTTCCCATCCGCTCATGGAAGTGCTTGAGGCCGCCGGCGCCGGCTTCTATGCATTGATAGGTATCAGCGCGCTATTTGTCGGCGCGCCATTTCTTACCAATTGGCTGCCCCTGGGCAAGTCCGGCGATGTTTTCTCTTCGGGGACCATCGCGGTGATCAGCGCTTCTGTTGGGCTGGAGGTGGCCAGCGGCTTCATCCTTTTGAGCTACACCTACCTTGAAGACATTGTGTCGGAGCAAGACGATGGGGGCCGGAGCGGAGCCCGGCGAGGTGAAAAGTGACGACTATTTTCGATTTGATTCCGTACGCGGTCGCGGCGTGGATATTCTTCTGCGGTCTCTATGGGATCGTGACCAGCAGGCATCTGGTGCACACCGTGATCTCGCTGGCGATTCTGCAAACTTCGACCTATATTCTGCTTCTCGCCATTGGGTTCCGCTGGAACGGCGTTGCCCCGGTCTTTGCAGGCATCTCTCCGGGAGTGGTCACTGTTGATCCCGTGGTACAAGCCCTCATGCTGACGGACGTGGTCGTGGAAGCGACTGTGGTCGCTCTGTTGCTGGCCATGGTTGTCAAGGTCCACGAAAAAGCGGGCACATTATCTCCAGATGACCTGAGAGTGATGCGGGGATAACCAATGACGCCCTCGCCGGCACTTCCTGTGGCCATACCATTGTTGGGTGCAGCGGTGCTCGCCGCGCTTCGCCGATGGATGCCGCGTTTGGTAATGGATCTGCTGGCGGTCCTCATCGCCTTCTCCAATTTGCTGCTTTGTCTCTCGCTGCTTCGCGCCTCATCGCTGAAGAGCATCGTCTACTGGTTCGGCAACTGGTTCCCGCGCGGACACATGGTCATCGGCATCGGCTTCCTAGTCGATCCCGTTGCGGCCACTCTGGCGCTGGTCGCGGCCTTTCTGACCGTGCTGGCGCTGATTTTTTCCTGGGGAAGCATGGAGAGCGGACAGAACCACTACCAGCCATTGATGCTCATCTTTCTCGCCGCAATGACCGGTTTCTGTTTCACCGCGGATCTGTTCAACCTGTTTGTCTTCTTCGAACTGATGAGCACCACAGCCTTTGCCTTGTGCGGACTCAAAATCGAAGAACCGGCGCCACTGCAAGGATCGTTCAATTTCGCTGTGACCAACACGGTGGGAGCGTTCTTCAGCCTGACCGGCATCGGTCTTCTTTATGGAGCCACGGGCGCACTGAATATGGCGCAGATGGGCTCGCTGCTGCGCACGCGCCACGATTCGCTGGTGCTGACCGCCAGTGTGTTTCTGTTGAGCGGCTTTCTTATTAAGGGAGCCGTCGTGCCCTTTCATTTCTGGCTTCCCGACGCTCATTCCGTATCTCCCACTCCGGTCTGCGTGCTGTTCTCCGGGCTGATGGTTGAATTGGGCCTGTTCGCCATTCTTCGCGTATCTATTGTGATCTTTGGTTCAACCTTCAACGCCGGGCCTAATCCTCTGAAAATCTCTTTTCTTGTGCTCGGGGCGCTCACCGCCTTGTGGGGAGGGGTGATGAGCTTCGCCGAGCATCATCTGAAGCGAATTCTCGCTTTCTCGACCATCAGTCACGCCGGGGCGATGCTTTTCGCTCTCGGCATCGGCACTCGCGCAGCCATCGCGGGTTGGCTCATCTATGTGGTCGCGCACGCGATGATCAAATCCGGTCTTTTCTTCACCGCCGGCATCCTCCTTCACCGCTTGCGAACCATGAGCGAGCCCGCGCTCTTCGCAAGGGCTTCGAAATTGACGTTTACCGGTTGGCTTTGGCTCCTCGGCGGCTGCGGATTGGCCGGTTTGCCCCCCTTTGCCACCGCCCTCGGCGAGGGCATAATTTCAGACACTGGAAATGGTCTGATTGCATCGGCGGCAAAAATCTCCTTCTTTCTCTCCGGTTCTCTCACCGCGGGAGCGGTGCTGCGCGTTTTTCTGCGCGTCTTTTGCGGTTTAGGCGATAACGGCCCGAGCGATCGGTCGTCGCAGGTGGATGAATTGCCGGAGACGCACAAGGGGAATCAATCGATACCGCTTCATCTTTTCGGGCCGGCGGCGCTCTGCACGCTGTGCGGAGGAGCACTCGCCCTGATCCCGTCTATAAAATCCTTCGCCCTTTCCGCAGCTTCGCGCATGGTTTCGCAAAGCGGCTACATCAATCTCATCTACGCGAGGCCAACCGCGGTTCAACGGCCCGCTGCTTTGCTGCACGTCTCTTTACTCTCCATCTTTTCCCATGGCTTACTGGCTTTCGGGGCCGCCTGCATTCTTGCGGCCTGGGCCGTTTTTTACCAGAAGGTCCCGCGGCGATTTCGGTGGCCTTCTCGTCTTGAAGGACGCATGAGCCTGCCCCGGCAGCTGCAAAGCGGACAGCCTGCGGATTATGTGGTGTGGATCATGGTCGGCGTCGCCGCGTTCGGCAGTATTGTCTTTGTGTTGAGATAAGCCCAGTCTTCCGCAGGTGGGTTTATACGTCATGCCAAGGGCCAACTATCGCGCGCGCAAACAGAGCAACAGGCTGCAAAGCTCCCGCATCACAGGTAAAGGTAAGCAAACAACCGATGAGGAGCATCGCTATGAGTGTTAAAACTATTGAGCAATTGTTTGTTGAAGAGTTGAAGGATCTATATTCGGCGGAGAATCAGATCATCAAGGCTCTGCCCAAGATGGCCAAGGCCGCCACATCGCAGGAGCTGCGGAATGCCCTCGAGAGCCATCTGAAGGAAACTGAGGGGCAGGTCAAGCGGCTGGATCGTGTGTTTAATATTCTCACTTTGAACCCTGCGTCAAAAACCTGCGAGGGCATCAAAGGTGTGCTTGAAGAGGGCTCCCGGATGCTTCATGAAACCGAAGCGGGCGACGTGCGAGACATGGCCATCATTTCCGGCGGCCAGCGCGTAGAGCACTACGAGATGGCCGCTTATGGCACGGCGCGCTCTTATGCCAAGCGCCTTGAAAAGGCACAGATTGCTCAGCTTCTTGAGGAGACGCTCGAAGAAGAAAAAGCAGCAGACAGCAAACTGACCGAGGTCTCCGAGCAGGTTAACCGCCATGCGCTTCGCGCGGCATAGGAGCCCCGGCAGGCGCGCTGCAGGGTGGCTAGGTGGGATCGCGGCCCGGAGTCAAGATGCTGCCATCCGGGCCTCGAACCAGGTTTGCGCTCATGGGCAACGGGCGAATTCGGATGTGCATCGATAACGGGGATGATACGTAAACTCAAATCCGGACAATTCCGTTTGTACTCGCGAAAGAAAAAACCAGAAACCGGCAAACGCCGGAATCTGGGCACATTCGATACACGAGAACAAGCGAAGCAACACGAGCGCGAGGTGCAGTACTTCAAAAGGCATTGAAGGTCAACATCGGCTCTGCAGCGCCGGCGAGACGAGTGCCATCGCCGGCGCCAGACTGTTCGCTTTCGGAGGAAACGAATCTTGCGAAATGCGACCAAAAAATGGTCGGGCAATGTGAAGACGGTTTCCACCTATCCGCCGGAAGGGCTGTTTACTAAAGATCCCGAGACGATCGCACGCACTCTGGCCTCGAAGAAAGTTTCCCCCAAGGGGCCCGGCTCAGGAATGAGGATGCTGACGTTTTTCATCAATCGCGCCGGCAAAAACCTGAGTTCATCGCGCAAGGCCGAACTGCAAAAGGCTAAGGAACTACTATCGGCGCGGGTGCGCGCAGCATGCCGGAAGCGGGGAACAAGCAAAAGAAAAGCTGCCTGAGTCCGGCGCGGATTGCTGCGGATAACCGGCTACAGCCATTTCTCCTTCGAGGTGAAGCGGCGCAGCAGCACGGGAGCGCCCGGCCGGGCGTACGATCGGCTCTCGCTCGGGAAACCGCTGCCAATGGCGCAGCATCTCACTCGAATATCGAGCGTGGGGCCGGTGTCCCTTGCTTATTTCTGTCTGCCGGGAGTAGAAGATGGCGGGTCGCCCCTATTGGTCGGGACAACTCAAGATTTCGCTGGTGTCCTTTGGCGTTCAACTGTTTCCCGCAAGCAGTTCCCAAAGCGGCGTGACATTCCATCAGATCGATCGCGCCACCGGCGAAAGAATTCATCACTTGAACGTGATAGACGACAGTGAGCCGGTTGAAAGCTCGGAAATTGTAAAGGGATACGAGTATAGCAAAGGCAAATACCTGATTGTCGAGCCGGATGAGATCGAGAAGCTCCGCATCGATACCAAGAACGTGATCGATGTGAAACAGTTCGTCGCTCGTGACGAGTTGCCCCCCGCGCTCTATGAGAAGCCGTATTTCGTTGTTCCGGAGCCGAAGGAGTCTGCCGATGCGTTTGCCGTGGTGCGCAGGGCAATGGAGCAGACCGGCAAGGTTGCGCTCGGAGAAATTGCGTTTGGCGGCCGTGAGCATCTTGTATCCATTGCCGTGCCGTACGACCCGTCGCAACCGGGATTGATGGCTTACACTCTTCGCTATGAGGAAGAGTTGCGCAAGAGCGAGGAGTACTTCTCGGACGTTTCGAATCTGCGAACGGCAGAAATCGACAAAAAGCAGCTTTCCATGGCGGTTCAACTGATCGAAGCCTACTCGCATCCCTTGAATCTCCACGATTTCAAGGATGACTACGAAGCAGCATTGCGCAAGCTTATCGATGCCAAGCAAAAGAATGTCCCGCTGCCGCTGGAAGAAAAGGCGGGTAAGCCGACCAAGGTCGTCAATCTGATGGATGCGCTCCGCCGAAGCGTAAACCAGGCAGAACGCCCGGCAGCGCGCTCGCGCCGCGCGGGCAAGGCGGTCCCGAAAAAGGGCCCGGTGCTTGTGGGCGGAAGCAGGCGCAAGCGTAAGGCTGCATAAGCCATGGCTGAAAAAATGAAATCGAGATTGGCCGCTACCGGTCGAGCGAAAGTGCCTCTCGCACGCTACCGATCGATGCGGAATTTCAGCGAGACGGCTGAACCGCGAGGAAGCTTGGGCGGGCGGCCGTCGCCGCGCATGACCGCCGCGCTGCCTTTCGTAGTGCAAAAGCACGCTGCGACTCGCTTGCACTACGATTTCAGGCTTGGATGGAACGGCGTGTTGAAGAGCTGGGCCGTGACGAAAGGCCCCAGCTACTTTCCAGGAGACAAGCGCCTGGCCGTGCAGGTGGAAGACCATCCCATCGAATACGGGGGCTTCGAGGGAACTATTCCGAAGGGACAATATGGCGGCGGCGCCGTTATGGTGTGGGACAGCGGCACGTGGGAGCCGCATGGAGACGCCGACCGCGGATTGAATGACGGGCATCTGAAATTCGAATTGCACGGGAAAAAACTGAAGGGCAATTGGGTTCTGATTCGCATGCACGGTCGCGCCGGCGGATCGGACAAAGCCAACTGGCTCCTGATCAAGGAAAAGGATCGATTCGCACGTGAAAGTTCGGAGCAGCCCATTACAGAGCAGGCCCCGGATAGCGCTGTCAGCGGGCGCAGCATCCAGGACATTGCAACGGCCAAAGGGCGTGTATGGAAGTCAGCGAGCGGTAACGGAACATCGGCGCCAGGAAGGCACGCGGCCCGTGAGCAGCCCGCAACGCCCGCGGGTACGGCGAAGGGCAAAAGAACGCGCGCGAGACCGGCCGCCGACCTGAGTTCAACTCCACGCGAACGGTTTCCCGGCTTCATCGCGCCGCAGTTGGCGCAGCAGGCCGAGGCGCCTCCCAGCGGAAGCAATTGGGAGCATGAATTGAAGCTCGATGGCTACCGCATTCAAATCCACGTGCGGCCCGGTGAGAAACGAAATCGAGACGTGCGAAGTGCGACGTTATTGACCCGCAAGGCGCTCGACTGGACCGCCCGCATGCCTGAGATTGCGAGCGCTGCGGCGCGCCTCGACGTAACCAGCGCGATTATCGATGGCGAGGCGGTTGCTCTCGACGAGCGGGGAGTGAGCGATTTTGGCGCGCTACAGGCTGCATTTCAAGAGGGTAGGCAACGATACATCTCCTATTTCGCATTCGACATTCTTCATCTGGACGGGCACAATCTGCGCAGTCTTCCCCTGTCGGAACGACGGACAATTCTCGCCGGCTTGCTACAAGGCAATGGCGGCGGTTCCCCGCTGCGACTGAGCGAAAGCCTGGAAGCGGATGGCAAGGAGGTGTTCAAGAAAGCTTGCGCTCTTGGAGCGGAAGGGATTGTGTCAAAGCTCGCCACGGCGAAATATGCGTCTGGCCGCGGAAGCGCATGGCTCAAGGTGAAGTGCCGTCAGGAACAGGAATTCGTCATCGGCGGATTTACTTTGCCTTCGAAAGGAGATGTGGGAATCGGCGCATTGCTGCTCGGGTATTACGATGGCGGAAAGCTTCGCTACGCCGGTCGTTCGGGCACAGGCTTCACGCAGAAAACCCACCGCGCGATTCGAGCCCAACTGGAACGGTTGAAGCAAAAGGAGTCGCCATTTGCCGGCGTGCCGCGCGAGGTGAAGCGGACTGCGCACTGGGTAAAACCGAAGCTGGTGGCGCAAATCGCGTTCTCGAACTGGACAAGAGATCGTCTGGCGCGTCAGGCAGCGTTCAAAGGCATGCGTGAAGACAAACCTGCGGACGAAGTCGTGCGCGAGACCGCTATCGCTCGGCCCGAACCAGATGCTTCTACCAAATCGGCGCAATCAACGTCACGCCGGCAACGGAACACGAAGGACACAAATGCGATGACAGGACTCGCGATTACACATCCGGACAAGGTGCTGGACCAGGAGAGTGGGATGACGAAGCAGGAGCTCGCCGACTATTACATGGCGGTTGCCGGCCATCTGCTTCCACATATTGCGAACCGTCCGCTCAGCGTGGTCCGCTGCCCCGACGGCAACAGCAAGCCATGCTTCTTCCAAAAGCACGTGGGGCCCGGACTGCCGGCCGGCGTCAATAGTGTTTCCATTCGCAGTCCCAAAAACGGCGAGAAGGATGATTTTCTCACCGTGGACTCCAGCGACGGATTGGTGGGCCTGGCGCAGATGGGTGTGCTGGAGATTCACGCGTGGGGAGCGCAAAACAGCTCGCTCGATCGGCCCGACCGCATTGTCTTCGATCTCGACCCCGACGCAGCAATCGATTGGCGGACGCTGGCGCAAACTGCGCGTGACTTGCGACGCCGGCTCAAGAAGCTTGGAGTCGAAAGTTTTTTGAAGAGCACCGGCGGAAAAGGACTGCACGTGGTTGTTCCCATTGAACCGGAACATGAATGGCCTGCGATCAAGGCATTCGCCTATCGGCTGGTTCTTGATATGGAAAAGGAGAAGCCAGAGCTTTACGTCACCAAGATGACAAAAGCAACTCGGAAGCGCCGCATCTATCTCGATTATTTGCGCAACGACCGGGAATCCACTTCGGTGGCGCCGTATTCGCCGCGCGCGCGGCAAGGAGCCCGGGTGGCAATGCCCTTGCGATGGAGCGAATTGGATGCGACGAAGCGGCCAGATTTTTACGTTGACGATTTCAACCAATGGCGGGCACGGCTGCGGCGCGACCCTTGGGCAGGCTTAGTTGCAGTCAGGCAACGCCTCAGCGAAAAAGCACTGCGCGCTACTGGGGTGGGCACGCGGGCACACACTCGCTAAGAGCTTCAATTCTTTTGTTCGGTGCGGAAGGTGGCCCCGTGGAGTGTCACAAGGTCCGATGCCAAACCCTGCTTAGTCGAGAAACTGAAACTCGCAGTCGATCAACGTCACTCCTAACCGAATTTCGAGATCGATAATGGCTGGAACGCCAGATCAACAGCAAGTAGCGGATTGGATGGTCCGGTGACGACCAGATTCGCCGAATTCGCACGCGTCTCGAACAGCATCACGCCTGTGCACTATCGTCCTGTCGCGAAGTCCAGCGCAGCCCGTGCACCTCGCCGGACTGGGCATAGAGACGTCCGCGCTCTCCACCCGGTACACAAATTCGGAATCGGCGTTTACTCCTTGGAGCCTCTCCATGAATTTGGTCGCCAAGTCGGAGACGATGCGACGGTATTCGTGTGCGGGAAAGTAGTCCGTGGGAACAATGTTGCGGACATTCACGTCGCGCAGGAAGACGATACGATGCGGCTCGGCAAAGCTCAGGAGTTGCTTTTTGAAGATGTGTTCCGGTTTTTGAATCGTGGCAGCAGCAAGACCGCGTGCCTTGGCGTCCGCCAAATAAGTCGAGATCAATGAAGAGAAGAGTCATATCGTGGAGTTGGAACGTGGGCAGAGCTTCGGCTTTCTCGGGTTCGACTTCCGGCGCCTGCGCAGTATCGGCAGGCAGGTGTGGCGAGCGCACTACAC
>JBOGLX010000104.1:0-39264 GCA_050745765.1 Occallatibacter sp.
GTTTTTAAGCGATTTTAGCTCCATTTAAGGGCTGTTAAATGCTGTTATTAAGCCGTTTAAAGACCGTTCCGCGGCCATCGATCCGAACCAAGCTAAAGAGGACACAGTAACCCTGGTTTCGCTCTAAATCGCGGCTCAGGGCGCAGCGGTTACGAAGCCGCCAGTGGCGAAATGCACTCAAACAGCACCATTTGGTGATAAAATCGACGACAAGGAGAAGAAATGAGGGCAACAGTAGCGCTCGACGACGAACTGGTTCAAAAAGCTCAGGAACTGACCGGTGTGACCGAGCGTTCCGCACTGCTTCGCGCCGGCCTGAAGGCATTGATTCATCTTGAAGCCTCGCGCAGGCTCGCGGCAGCCGGCGCCACGGAGCCGAATCTCGAAGACATCCCGCGCCGGAAGGCCGACCGGCTATGATCCTGGCCGACACTTCGATCTGGATAGATCACTTGCGGCGTGGGAGCCGGGAGCTGCAAGCGCGCCTCAACCTCGGACAGATTGCCATGCACCCCTTTATCGCCGCGGAGATTGCTCTCGGATCGATGCATGAGCGGCGCAAACGGCTGGACGAGCTGGATGCATTGGACCAGGTGAAGGTGGGGCAGCTCGCAGAGGTCCGGCACATGATCGAGGCGCGATCGCTCTACTCGAAAGGCCTCGGCCTCATCGACGCGCACTTGCTGCTTTCCTGCCTTCTCACTCCGGGAACACAACTATGGACGCGCGACAATGCGATGGAAAAGGGGGCCGGAGATCTCGGCATTCCCATTTACGTTCCCACTCTCACACCTTGAGGGACCGAACGCTCAACTCGCCACCAGCGTAGCCCACCGGCGCTGCGCCAGCCTCGCGGTGCGCTCCGCGCACAGCGAGAGTTGGCGCAGCAAAGATCAGCGGCCTTCCAGGCGCTCGATTTTTGTCTCGTGGCTCTTTGCGAGTTCCGCCAACGTCACGAATCCAGTCATCAAATCATCCATTGTGCTGCGTTGCCTGGCAACTGCGGACGAAAGCTTCTCAACTGTGGACGAAAGCTCCTTTACATCCGCAGTGAGCCGCCTCAGATCGATAGTGAGAAGTTCTATTTGTCCCGTCAGCGTTTCATGGCGCTCGGTCAATTTCGCGAGTCGTTCATCGATTGTCATTTGTTCTCCAAGAGGCTCATTGCCTCTGGTGAGTCGATAGCATCCGGGCTCTCGATCCCTGTTCCCTGTTCCCTATTCCCTATTCCCTGTCTTTATCAGCTCGCCACCAGCGTAGCCCGCCGGCGATGCACCAGCAGCGGCAGCACCTGATTCAGCGCCTCGTCCACGCTCACGCCGTAGCGCAAGCGAAGCGCATCCACCTTGCCGTGCTCGATAAACCGGTCCGGCCAGCCGATGCGCACCACCGGAACTGCCAGACCCATCTCGTCGAGCGCTTCGATGACCGCCGAGCCGAAGCCGCCCATCTTCACGTGGTCCTCGAAAGTCACGAAAGCGGCCACGCGCCGCGCGTAGCCGGCCAGCATCTCGCGGTCAATCGGTTTCGCAAAGCGCGGATTGATCAGCGCCGCGGAGTAGCCGTCGCGCTCGAGCTTTGCGGCCAGCTCCGCGCCCAGCGCATGCATGGTTCCCAGGGGAAGAATGGCTACGTCGGACCCATCCTGCAAGACTTCGGCTTTGCCCACGGGCAGCGCCACCGGCTCGGCTTTGCGCGCCGCCCCGGCCACCGCGCCGCGCGGATAGCGGATGGCGCTCGGGCCGGGCAATTCGAGCGCGGTCTTCATCATGTCCGCCAGCTCGTCTTCGTTCCTGGGCGCCATCAGCACCATCTCCGGAATTCCGCGCAGGTAAGCGATGTCGAAGAGGCCGTGATGGGTCGGCCCGTCGTCGCCCGAAAGCCCCGCGCGGTCCATGCAGAACAGCACCGGCAGCTTCTGCAGGCAGACGTCGTGAACGACGGGATCCAGTGCCCGCTGCAGAAATGTCGAGTAGATGGCGCACACCGGCCGCAAACCGCGCGTAGCCATGCCCGCGGCAAAGATCACCGCGTGCTCCTCGGCGATGCCCACGTCGAAGTAGCGCCTGGGATGGCGCGGCCGGAACAGATCCAGTCCCGTGCCGTTGGGCATGGCCGCCGTGATGGCCACGATGCGCTCATCTTTTGTGGCCAGGTCGGCCAGCGTGTTGGCAAAGACCTCGGCGTAGGTGGGCACGCCGGAAGGCGCCGTCTTGCCCGTCTCCGGATCGTACGGCCCCAGTCCGTGAAACTTCTTCTGCCCGTCGAGCGCGGGCTGAAACCCGCGGCCTTTCTGCGTCAACACGTGCAGCAGCACCGGGTGGTCGGCCGCCTTGAGGAACTTGAAGGTCTCAATCAGCAGCGGCAGATTGTGCCCGTCGATGGGGCCGAAGTACTCCAGGCCGAACTCCTCGAAGAGAATCGAGGGCCACAGCATGCTCTTGGCCGCCTCTTCGGCGCGCCGCACCACCTTGGCCGCCATCTTGCCGCCGAAGCGCTCGATCAGGTGCGTAGCCCTGTCGTGCAGGTGCTTGTAGTGTTCGTTGGTGACGATGCGGTGCAGGTAACGCGCCACGGCGCCGACATTGCGGTCGATCGACCACTCGTTGTCGTTGAGCACCACGATCAGCCGTTTGGTCTGTTCGGCAATGTTGTTCAGCGCCTCGAAGGAGATGCCGTTGGTAAACGCGGCGTCTCCGGCCACGGCCACCACGTGCTCGCTGCCCCCGGCCAGGTCCCGCGCCACCGCCATCCCCAGCGCCGCGGAGAGCGCCGTCCCCGCGTGACCAGCCCCGTAGCAGTCGTGCTCGCTCTCCGTGCGCAGCATAAAGCCGTTCAGTCCGCCCGGCTGCCGGATGCTGCCAAATCGCTCCCGACGCCCGGTAAGAATCTTGTGCACATACGCCTGATGGCTGACGTCGAACAGGATTTTGTCTTGAGGCGTGTTGAAGACCGCGTGCAGCGCGATGGTCAGCTCCACCACCCCAAGATTGGGCCCAAGATGACCTCCCGTCTTCGATAGCGTCTGAATCAGGCAGGCGCGGATCTCCGCCGCCAGCCCTCTCATCTGCTTGTAATTCAGTCGCTTGAGGTCGGCGGGAGTTTGAATGGACTCGAGCTGTGTTCCCATCTGCGTCCTTCCCCCCGGAAAGAGCCGGGCTTCCGGGGAAATGCCCCCTGGAACCAGAAAGGAGCTCCCTTTACCGGAGTCTTCCCATTCCATGGCCATGCAATAGTATACGCAGCCTTTCGATGGCCGCCTTGATGGATTAGACGCGGTTTTGGCCCGCGCCGGCGCGCTCGGAAAACAATCCGCTTTTCGCCGCTACGCCGTCACGGCCAGCGTTTGCCGGTCTCCCGCGGTGAGGTTGGGATTGTCGGGTATGAAGACCTCAAAAACGGTTCCGCCGGGCCTGCCCGGCGCCGCGGCTCGGCTGCGCAAGTGCACCAACCCCGCGTGCTTGAGGATGATCTCGTGGCTCACCCACAGTCCCAGTCCGGTCCCGGTGGTTTCCTTGGTGGTAAAGAAAGCGTCGAAGGCGTGCTGGCGGACCTCCGCGTCCATGCCCATCCCTGTGTCTGCGACCGCGAACCGTATCCCCTCCTGCCCAGGCTGCTTCCAGCTCCTCGAACGGCGCGCACGAAGAATCAGGCGGCCGCCCGCACTGGTCGCGTCGATGGCGTTGCAGACCAGGTTCGCGAACAACTGCCGCAATTCACCTGAGAAGCAGAACAGGTCCATCTCGCGGTCGTATTCGCACTCGATCGAAATATTCAGCGCATTCAGCCGGCCCTGGTAGAACGCAGACACTGAGTCCAGCAGCTCCGCGATGCTCGCCCGCGACGGCATTGTCGACTGGCGGTAAAAGCGCAGCGTCTGCTGCGTAATCGCCGAGATGCGCCGCGCCTCGTGCTCGGCCATGACGACGTAATTGAGCGCCGGGTCCTCGAGTTGACAGAAGTTGCGCAGCAGGAACAGCAGGTTGGTGATGGATTCGAGCGGGTTGTTGATTTCGTGGGCGATCGAAGCCGCGAGGCGGCCGGTGGCGGCCAGCTTTTCGTTCTTGCGCAGCGCCTCTTCGCTGCGCTTGCGCTCGCTTACATCGAGCACGATCACCCCCACCCAGCGCACCTGCTGAGGGTTCGTCCACACCGGGTAGGCGCTGGCCAGCCAGGTCGAGGCCTGACTGGACTTCGCCTGGCTGGACTTCGACTGGCTGGAACCGGACTTGCTCACCTTACCGCTGCGGCCCGTAAGCTCCAGGTCGCGCACCGGCTGTTCCTCGGCAAACACGCTCTCCACCAGGTCCTCCAGTTGCTGCGCTACCGGCTGCGGAAGCAGCTCGGGCAGCGTACGTCCCAGATGGCGGCTCAGCGAAACGCCCGTCATGCCGGCAAACACCTGGTTGACGCGCACAAAACGGCAGCGGCGGTCGAATAACGCCAGGCCGATCGGCGCATTGGCCAGCATCGAGTCCAGAAGCGATAGTGTGTCGCTCAATCCCGCCCGCTGCTCGGCGATGGAGGCCACCATGCCGTTAAACGCCTCAATCAGGTCGCCCAACTCGTTTTGAACCGTGAGCGGCAGCGGGAAACTGCTCGCGGTCTCGGGCGAATCCATCAGCGCGCGCGTGCCCTGGTGCAGTACTGCCAGCGGCCTGGCGATGGAGCGGGCCATCAGCAGCACCAGCAGCGCCGACGCCGCCAGCCAGATGATGCCGAACACAGAAAGATCGCTGAGCAGCGAATAAATCTGCTGGCGCGCCGCGCTGCGGTCGAACGTCACCCAGGCATAACCCCGGAGAGTGCTTCCCGTGTAGATGGCGCGCACGGCCTCCCAGCGGCCGCCCTCCGCCGTAAACGCCCTTGCAGTCTTACCGCGCAGCAGCCGAATCTGCGCCCGTTCGTCCCGCGAAAGCCCGGCCCGGTCTCCGGTTCCTCCCGTATAGAACAGCACGCCGCCCGCCAGATCGGTAATCTTGGCCGACTCCACTACCGGCGAATCGACGATCGTTTTCACCGACATGTCCACCCAGGAAGGCCGCTGCTCCTCGAGCGCCTCCGCGGACTGCGTGGCCAGCGAGGTGGAATCGTACTCCAGCATCTGCCGCGCGCGCGCATACACCCGGCGCGTCTGCTGGCGAATAAGCACCGCGGTGAAGAGCCCGATCGAGAGCGCCTCCAGCAGCAGCAGCCCGACCAGCATCTGCCACCGAATCGTCCTCGGCCACCAGCGAATCCGCAACTGCTGCTCCCTCCGGAATCGGTGACTTCAGTGTACCCGACGGTTAACCATCGCGCCCCTGCAATTGCGCCCCCAGCGCCGCGGCAATCTGCCGCCCGTGAAAGCGGCCGTTCTCTATGAAGATCTCGTTGGTGCGCGAACCGGCCACGATCACGCCCGCTAGATACACGCCCGGTACGTTGCTCTCCAGAGTCTCCGCATTGCAGACCGGCAGCCGGTCGCCGCCTTCACACGCCACGCCCAGGCCCTCCAGAAATTCAAAGTCCGGATGGTAGCCGGTCAGAGCGAAAACAAAATCGTTCCTGAGCGTTTCGCGCCCTTCCCGAGTCTCCAGCAGCACCGTGTCCGGCCCGATCTCCAGCACCCGGGCGCCAAAGTAGGCGGAGATCTGGCCATGCTTGATCCGGTTTTCGATGTCCGGCTTGATCCAGTACTTCACGTGCCGGTGCATCTCCGCGCCCCGGTGCACCAGCGTCACGCGCGCCCCGTGCCGCCAAAGCTCCAGCGCCGAGATGGCCGCCGAGTTCTTCCCGCCGATCACCAGCACGTCCGTACCGAAGTAGGGGTGCGGGTCGTCGTAATAGTGATGCACCTTGCCCAGTTCCTCGCCCGGAATGCCCATCAGGTTGGGCAGGTCGTAATAGCCGGTGGCGATGACAAGTTTGCGCGCCTTCAGATCCGAGGCCCGGCCGAAAGCGTCGGTGGTAAGGACGCTAAACTCTCCGTCCGCGCCGGAGACACGCTCCACCTTGCGGTACTGGCGGATGTCCAGCCGGTAATGCGCGGCCACCAGGCGGTAATACTCAAGCGCCTCGTTGCGCGTGGGCTTGGCGTTGGTCGAGGGAAAGGGTATGCCGCCGATCTCCAACAGCTCCGAGGTGGTGAAAAAGGTCATGTGCGAGGGGTAGTGGAAAAGCGAGTTGCACACGCAGCCCTTGTCCACCAGAACCACGCGCAGACCGATCTTCTGCGCATCGATGGCGCAGGCCAGGCCCGTGGGACCGGCGCCGATGACGAGTAGATCGAAGACGGCGCCGGTTGGTGCGGTTGCCGGGATAAGGTCGCCCATGTTCATAGATTAGGGCATGGGCTGCATGGAGCGGAAAGCCGTGGGTTTACCTGAAGGGGAACGGTCAGTTCGGTCCAGTGGTAGAATGGTAGAATTGATTGGTAGAAAGGTAGAATTCGGTGGGATTAAACATCAAGAGCGCCGAAACGGAGCAGCTTGAACGGGAACTGGCCCGCCAAAACGGCGAAACTGCGACAATGGCGGTCACCTTTGCGCTTAAAGAGGGGTTGGAAAGGCAAAAAACGAATCCTAAAGCTGGCCTCGCCGCATGGTTGGATGAGCTGACGAAGAATACTGCTCCCCTGCTCAAGAATCTGCCTCCTTCCGATAAGGTCGGCGATCTGCTTTATGACAAAGAAACGGGATTGCCGAAAGGATGTGAATAAGCCGAAAGCCGGCAAAGGAGAAGAATGAGTCTGAATCTGAAAAATCCGGAGACGGAGCGGCTGGCAAGGGAGCTGGCGCAAAAGAAGGGCGAAAACCTCACCGCCGCTGTAACACTGGCGATCAAGGAGCGGTTAGAGCGGCATGACCGGTCACCGCGTGATGAAGGCCAGCTAGAACGGTTGATCGAGATCGTCAACCGAACAGCTTCCCGCATGAAGGATTCCCGGCCCTCCCAGGAGCTCTTTGACGAGCTGTACGACGAAGCAGGCTTGCCCAAATGATCGTAGACTCATCGGCGTTGGTCGGGATTCTGAAGAAGGAGGAGAACTGGCTCAGCCTTTTGAAGACAATACAGTCGGCCGAATGCGCACGGATCTCCGCGGCCTCTTATCTGGAGAGCTCAATCGTTCTGGATAAAGAGCGCGATCCGGTGATAAGCGCCGGCCTCGACGACCTGATCGAAGAAGTAAAGATCGCCATCGAGCCTGTTACAGCGGAACAGGCGCGTTTCGCCCGCCAGGCCTATCGCGATTACGGCAAGGGCAGCGGCCATCCCGCCCAACTGAACTTCGGCGACTGCTTCAGCTACGCGCTGGCGCGCGCCAAACGGGAGCCGCTGTTGTTTAAAGGCAACGATTTCATCCATACGGATTTACGTCCGGCCTGAGCCGGCGCCATGTGCCTTTCGCACCAGGCATAAACCCGGCGGAATAGTGGAACCCGCCGCTTCGACGCGCGCGCCGCATTCCCTCAAGTTACTCTCCCTCCAACCGATAAAGGTCATAAGAGCTTGCCGCGCCAGGGGTGGAACGCCGGCCGGCCGGGTGCGTAAATCCGATGGACGAACTGACGAGGGAGTTCCTGATCGAGAGCCAGGAAGGCCTGGACCGGATGGAGCGGTGCCTGACCGAGCTGGAGGGGCGGCCGCAGGAAATGGAATTGCTGGCCGACATCTTCCGCTCCGTGCACACGATCAAGGGAACCACGGGATTTCTCGGGTTCAAGCGGCTGGAAAAGCTGGCTCACGCCGGCGAAAACCTGCTCGGCCTCTTGCGCGACGGCAAATTGGCGGCCACCAATGAAATCGTCACCGGCCTTCTCCAACTGCTCGACGGGCTGCGCTCCATCCTCAAAGCCATTGAGGCGGACGACAGCGAAGGCTCGGGCGACGACGAGGCACTGATTGCGCACCTCGAAGGGCTGCAGGCCCCGGCGCATGCGGCCGCCAAACGAAAGGTGCGAGCGCGCAAAGGGGTTGACGCGCCGCCCGCGCTCGAGCCCGCGGCCTGGCTGCCCGTCCCGGCGGCTTCCGCCGAACTCATCTCCGAGGCGGCCGTGCAGGCTACCGCCGCGCCGGAGAAGACTGCGCCCGCCGCGCTTATGGCGCCGGCCGCGCCCGCGCCGCCGAACGCCGAAGCCCCGCCCGATGCAGCCAAGCGCCCGCCGGGGTCCGGCTCCGCCGCGGAAAGCTCGCTGCGCGTTGACGTCACCCTGCTCAACCGCATGATGAACCTGGTGGGAGAGCTGGTGCTCACCCGCAACCAGGTTCTGCAGGCCACCGCCGCCGACCCTGCCATGACCCAGCTTTCCCGCCGCCTGGACATGGTCACCGCCGACCTGCGCGAGGCGGTGATGAAGGCGCGCATGCAGCCGGTCTCGAACATCTTCTCCAAAGTGCCCCGCATCGTGCGCGACGTCTCGCAACTGCTGGGCAAGCGCGTGCGCATCGAAGTCGAAGGCCAGGAAACGGAGCTCGACAAGAGCCTGCTCGAGGCCATCAAGGACCCGGTCACGCACGCCGTGCGCAACTCGCTCGACCACGGCATCGAGCCGCCCGGGGTGCGCGCCGCCGCGGGCAAAGACCCCGAGGGCACGCTCAAGCTCCGTGCCAGCCACCAGGGCAGCCACGTCATCATCGAGATCGCCGACGACGGCGCGGGCATTGCCGTCGAGAAGGTGCGCGCCAAGGCGGTCGAGCGCGGCTTGATCGCGCCCGAGCGCGCCGCGCAACTGGCCGAGCGCGAGCTGCTGCAACTGATCTTTCTGCCCGGCTTTTCCACAGCCGCCGCCGTCACCAGCGTCAGCGGCCGCGGCGTGGGCATGGACGTGGTGCTCACCAACGTCGAAAAAATCGGCGGCAAAGTCGAGATCGACTCCAAAGTAGGCCACGGAACCACGCTGCGCATGCGCATTCCGCTCACCCTGGCCATCATTCCCGCCCTCATCGTGCGCAGCATCGGGCAGAGCTTTGCGCTGCCCCAGGGATCGCTCTCCGAGCTGGTGCACATTCCCCCCGAACAGGCGCAGACCGCCGTCGAGTGGATGGAAGGCGCGCCGCTTTATCGCTTGCGGGGGCGCCTTTTGCCGCTGGTTTTTCTTGACCGGCTGCTGATGCCCGGCGCCGAATGCACCCTCGACCGGAGCCGCGACAACTTCATCGCCGTGCTCGACGCCGACGGCCGCCGCTTCGGCCTGGTCGTCGACGGACTCGCCGATCCGGAGGAGATCGTGGTCAAGCCCCTGAGCGCGGTGCTCAAGGACATCGGCTTTTACTCCGGCGCAACCGTGCTGGGCAACGCCGAGCTGGCGCTGATTCTCGATCCCGGATCGATCGCGGTCAGGGCGGGCATCGCCGCCAAGGCCGAAACAGAAACCGAGCGCACCGAGGAAACCGAGAGCGAAGCCGTTCAATCCGCGGCCCTCGAGTACCTCCTCGTCGAAGCCGGCGGGCGACCCGCCGCCGTGCCGCTCGCCGACGTGCTGCGCATCGAGCAGATTCCCCTCAGGCGCATCGAGTACATGGGCTACCGCCCGGTGCTCAACTTCGAGGGCCAGTTGCTGCCCGTCGAGGACGCCTGCGGCGTGCTGGCCGCGGCCCAGGGCAATCCCGAGGCCCAGCTCATCGTCGTGGTCTGCCGCGAGGGCAGCCGCCATGTCGGCATCGCCGTCGAGCACGTGCTCGACGTAGCCTCCGGCGCCGACCTCTTCGCCTCCGGCTCCGGCGAACGCGCTGAAGGCGTCACGCTGCTCAAGGACCGCGTCACCGGTGTGGTAAACCTGGGCGGCGTGGCCCCGCTCCCGGCAGTCGAAATTGCGGCTGGCGCATGGAGCCAGACGGCGGAGGCAGGACGATGAATCGCAAAGAAAGATCGGCGGCGCTGGTCGAGGTCTGTTCGGTGCGCGTGGGGCAGACGTGGTTCGGGATGCCCATCGCTCACATCATCGAGATCGTGGGCGGCGCGCGGCCCCGGCCCGTACCCCTTGCGCCCCCGTTCGTCGGCGGCCTGGTTCACTACCGCGGCGATGTGCTCACCACGGTGAGCCTGCGTCAACTGCTGGGTCTGCCGCCGGCTAAGGACGCCGGCGATGGCCGCCAAGGCCGGCAGGACATCCTGGTCCTCGAAAACCTGAGCGGATGCTTCGGGCTGCTGGTGGATGCGGTGGGCGAGGTCCTGCAGGTGTCGCCGGCCGACCACGAACCCAACCCGTCGATCCTCGACGAGCGGCGCGCGCAGTTGTTCGCCGGCGTCTACAAGCTAAAAGAAAAGCTGCTGGTGATGCTGGACCCGGAGCGGTTGGATCCGAAAAAGTTGAGCGCGTCGCGGGCGGCATAAGTTGCCGCAGATTGCGACAAGCCCGATGCGGAGGAACAGATGCGAGCACTCATAGTCGACGACTCCCGGTTCGTGCGGGTCTTCCTGCGCGGGCTGCTTGAAGCGAGGGGAATCGAGTGCGAGGAGGCGCCCGACGGGAAGACTGGGCTGGGCCTGCTCGAGACGCAGCGCAACTTCGATCTGGCGCTGGTGGACTGGAACATGCCCGGAATGACCGGCCTGGAGATGGTGCGCAGGTTGCGCGCCGAAGCCGGCGGCAATCTCAAGGTGATGATGGTGACCACCGAAGGCGGAACCGATTTTATCGTGAACGCCCTCGATGCCGGCGCCGACGAGTACCTGATGAAGCCCTTCGACGAAGAGGCCCTGGCCGAAAAACTGGCCATGCTCGGCCTGGTGGAGGCCTAAGCTATGACGGGTGCCCGCCGCACACGGGTGCTGATCGTCGATGACTCGGCCGCGATGCGCAGCCTGCTGCGCTCCGTCGTCGCTTCCGACCCCTCTCTCGAGGTGGCGGGAACCGCCGCCGACGGCGCCTCCGCGCTGCCGCTGCTCGATATCGTCAAGCCCGACCTGATCCTGCTCGACGTGGAGATGCCCGTAATGGACGGCCTGGCCACGCTGCGCGAGCTGCGCAAACGCGGTCGCAAAGTCCCGGTGATCGTGTGCAGCGCGCTTACCCAGCGCGGGGCCAAAGTAACTATCGAGGCGCTCGCCGGCGGCGCCTCGGACTACGTGGCCAAACCGGCCGGGCAGCCGAACCGCGACATCGCCGCCCAGAACCTTGCCCAGGACCTCTTGCCCAAAATTCACGCCCTCACCGGGCGCCCGCTGCCCCAGCGTACCCCGCAGCCGGTGCTTCCCGGCGCGCATCCGCCGGCCGCCCCGCCCGCAGCTGGCCTCCTCCTGCAATTCGCGCCCGAGCTGAGGCCGCAGCCCATCTTCTCCGCGCCTGCCGTGGTGGCCATCGGCGTCTCTACAGGCGGGCCGGCCGCCCTCGACGTGCTGCTCCCCGAACTGGCCGCTAATTTTCCCTTGCCCATCCTCGTCGTTCAGCACATGCCCGAGGTCTTCACCCGGCTCTTCGCCGAACGGCTCAATCAACGCTGCCGGCTGCGCGTGCGCGAGGCCGCCGAAGGCGCCTCCGTCCGGGCCGGCAACATTTACATCGCCCGCGGCAACTGGCACATGGAAGTCCTCGGCGCCGCCTCCGCAGCCGCGGCCGCTACCCTCCATCTCACCCAGGCGCCGCTTGAAAACCACTGCCGGCCCTCGGTCGACCCCATGCTGCGCAGCGCCGCCAGGGCTTATGGGGCCGGAGTGCTCGCCGTCATCCTCACCGGCATGGGCTCGGATGGGATGAACGGCTGCCGCGCGGTGCGCGAGGCAGGCGGCAGCGTACTCGCACAGGACCAGGCCTCAAGCACCGTATGGGGAATGCCCGGCGCGGTGGCCGGCGCCGGCCTGGCGCACAAGATCCTGCCGCTCGCCTCCATGGCGGCCGAGATACAGAGAATGGCGAGCCGCGCCGGCGCGGACGCTCGCGAAACCTCTCCAATGCCCGAGCCTCATCGGATGGCGGTGTAAAAATGGAAACCGCTCCGGCCGCCAGTTACGGCTTTCTGCGTCAACTCGTCTTCGGCGTCACGCAGAACGTTCTTGACCCTTCGCGCGATTACCTCTTCGACACGCGCCTGCGCAAGATCCTGCGCAACTGCGGCATGAACCACGTGGAGGAACTGGTCCTTCAACTGAAGCTTCGTCCCGATCGCCAGCTCGAACGCGCCATCGCCGAAGCCATGACCATCAACGAGACAACCTTCTTTCGCGACGCCCTTCCCTTCGATCTTCTGCGCGCCGAATTGCTGCCCAAAATCATCGAATCGCGGCGCGCGGTTCGCTCCTTGCGCTTCTGGAGCGCGGCCAGCTCCACCGGGCAGGAGGCTTACAGCATGGCCATGCTCCTTGCCGAACACTTTCCCGTACTCGCCGGCTGGCGCCTCCGCATCGAAGGCACCGACATCTGCGGCGAGGCCGTCGAGCGGGCCAAGACTGGCCGTTATCACCGCATTGAGATCAACCGCGGCCTCCCAGCCCGGCTCCTGGTGCGTTACTTCGACCACGCGGGCGAATATTGGACGGTCAAACCCGCGGTGCACAAGTTGTGCCAGTTTCGCCAGGCGAACCTTTGCGGCCCACAGTTCCCCTTCAGCCGCCGCGACGACCGCTTCGACGCGATCCTGCTGCGCAACGTCATGCTCTACTTTTCGCTCGACACTCGCCGCACACTGCTCGACAGCATCCACCGCGTCCTGGCGCCGGACGGCATCCTGTTTCTCGGAGCCAGCGAGCAGCCCCCCGATCTTGGACCATGGACGCCCGTGCTCACCGGCGGAACCTGCTACTACAAGCCGCGAAGACCAAGTTAACAAGCTTCCGCACAAGCCGGCTTCTGAAAGCTGTGGACTTGAGAAGCCGCGGAAAGCCCCGCGACCTTTCCAGAAAGACAAATTCCACGTTCGCCGCAGCTCTTCCGCGGCGTTAAAAGCTCATCAGGGGTTTTCCGCAGCTCTTTGCCCTACTTCATCGCCGGCATCTGGCCGTTCTCCAGAGCCGTTGCACCGGCGGTGTCGCCCTTTTGCAGATCTTCTGCGGCGTGGAGGTGCTTCGCAAGGACCGGCAAAGTCTGCTCCGCATACTCTTTCAGCGCCGGATTCTGCGCATCGGCCGCTTCCTTCTTGAAAATGGCGATCGCCTTCTCGTGCCCGGAAACCATCTCCGGAATATAGCGATGGTCGAACGCTGCGCCTTTTAATGCGTGGAACGGGCCAATCATCTTTTTATTGTTTTCGGCATTGATCGCGGGCGGGACGGTGAAGCCGGCCTGCTGCGCAACATCCTGCAAGTGATGGTAGTCGTTTGTGTGATCGGTAACCAGCATCTGGGCGTAATCCTTAACTGGCTGCGTGGCGGCTACGTCTCCCGCCAACTGCCCAAGGTTGGCTTCCACCATATCGGTTTGCGCTGCGAAATCGACAAACTGCTGGTCGCTCATGACCGCTCCCTTCGCTGCGGCCTTCCCTTTGGCCAGCGCAGGAATCGTGCATAGAGCGATGCAGCAAACGCTTGCAAGAAAACGCTTCATCGGGTTTCCTCCCCATTGTGGGTTCGTACGTGAGGGTTGGATGCCGATTGTCGTGTACGCGTCGATGCGCCGGATCTGACCCCTGATCTTTGACGCCCAGGTGAATCGGACCCCCAGTGAATCGCACTTCAAGAGCCGGGAAACACATCCCTCGATAACCGCAGCCCGGTATGCCCGAAAGCCAACAAATGAGCCCCCGCTTTTTCAGCCAACGGCGAACTGTCAAAACACAAACTGTCTCGCCCGAAGGGTTCACCCCCCAACCGGTCGAGGTCCCCGCCGCCAACTATTCTTCATCGCCCATAAAATCAATAACTTACAAATTTCGGATTTTGCAGCAATTATCGTCCGGCGGAGTACATTCCAATCAGCAGGAGCCATCGCGCTCCAGCGTCCCGCGCAAAGACGTTAAACCATTTGTTTTGAAATACTTAGCTTACGTGTCCTTTATAATCAAATACTTGCATGAAATTCCGAACCGCGTCCCTTTGTTTTCACACACTTGTACAAAGAAAAGGCCAGGGCGGATGGAAAAACGCGTCGGAGCGACCCGATGCGACAAGGCACTGGCAAAACCGTTTCAAACGCGATTGCCCCTGCCTTGACCCCGGCCCTGGGTGTACAGCGAGGGCGGAAATGTTTTAGCCTCAATTCTCGGACGCGAGCGGAGGATCCGAGGAGAATGAACGATCGAAACGCGATCGAACCGGAGTTGGCGTCGCTGCTCGAGTACGCGCAGCAGGCGGCCCTACACGCCTATGCGCCCTACTCGGGATTCCGCGTCGGCGCGGCGCTGAAGCTCGCCAACGGCGAGATTGTGACGGGAGCGAATGTGGAGAACTCGAGCTACGGGCTCACCATCTGCGCCGAGCGCGCGGCGCTGGTGCGCGCGGTCGCGCAATACGGGCCCAAGATTCGCGTGGAGGCCGTGGCCGTGGCCAATCTGAATCAGGCTGCGAGCGCGCCCTGCGGCGCCTGCCGGCAGATGCTGGCAGAGTTCACGGATGCAAATGCGCCCGTCGCATTTCCAGCAGCAAACGGGGTGCGCGTAATCGAGTTCTCGGCACTGATGCCGATGGCGTTTGAGTTGATAGTGAAGCAGCCCTCCTGAAGAGGATTTTGTATGAGGCGACGGCGAAGAGCCGGACTACTCTTGATAGTTGCGCTCGTTTGCGCGGCAATTCTGGCTGCGTGGTTCGTACATCTGAAAAGTGAGCGTGAGGCGTCGCGTGAGCGGGAGCAAAAGTATGAATCCATCCTGCATTCATACACTGTCGTCATACTTCCTGGAACGACGCACAATCAAGTGGAACGCTACCTGGGCGCGAAAGGAATCCAATTCCAAGGAGTCTGTTGCTCGGTCGCGGACGGCGCTTACGAAGACTTGGCCAAAATTGGCCAAGAACCCAGTCCTTGGTATTGCAGCGTGCAAAACGTCTATATCTCGTTTCAGTTCGTTTCCACTGACCCCGGGGACCGTCTACGGACGATTGCAATCGAGCGGAGGCTGGTGGACTGTTTGTGACTCTTGCTGCCGCGGCGACTGCTCGTCATATAAGCCTGATCGAGACCTGCTTGCCCACCATCGCGGCAGCCCGCTGCAAGCTGAGAAGCGTAATGTCATTCCGAGGGTCGAGCAGACGGTCGACCTGGGTGCGGCTCGTCTTGAGGAGCGCAGCCATTTTCCTTTTGGAAATGTTCCGCTCTTTCATGGCCTCTGCGAGCTGCCAGGCAACGACTTCCTTGATCGCCTCTGCCTGCGCCTCCTCGAAGATGCCTTCCTCTTTGAGAAAGTCGTCGATGCTCGATCCCATGTGCTTTTCGCTCATCGCTCCAACTCCTTCCGTCGCTTACGCGCTAGCGCGAGATCGCCGTCCGGCGTTTCGCGCGTCTTTTTAATGAATCCGTGCAGGGCAACGAGATGACCGCGACAGTGGCAGATCAAAACACGCGCTGTCCGCCCTGTCGCCAAGTCGGTCCGGATCTCCCACAATCCGTCACCAAGTGGACGGCAAAGAGGCATTCCCACTGGCCACCGCCATTGCGCGCGCAGAAGATCTTTTCCAATTGCCCGGCGTTCTGCTTCGGGCAGCTTCCTTAACCAATCGCGAACCGGATCAATGCCCGTTTGCAGCCGATAAAAAATCAACGGGATTTTGTCCGACTGCTCGTCATCCGTCATCCCGCGCACCTTACTTCATACAGTGTACCTTCAAATGTGCCGTCAGACAACCAATCACCGCTTCCGCGCCGCATTTGGTAACTTAATTTCTTAGCGACCCGAGGCCCTGAGCGATATGACGAGCAATGCCACCGCGCCCCTGCACACAATCGATCTCATCCGCAAGAAGCGCGACGGCGGCGCTCTCGACCCGCGCGAGATCGGCTTTCTCGTCGCCGGCGCGGTAGACGGCTCGATCCCCGTCGAGCAGCTCGCCGCCTGGCTCATGGCGGCGTGGCTGCGCGGACTCTCGCTCGACGAAACCCGCGCCCTCACCCTTGCCATGCGCGACTCCGGGGAAAAATTCTCGCCCGCGCGCCTCGGCAAAACCGCCGTCGACAAGCACTCCACCGGCGGCGTCGGCGACAAAACCAGCTTTCTCGTCGCGCCCATCGCCGCCGCCTGCGGCCTTGCCGTGCCCATGATCAGCGGTCGCGCCCTGGGCCACACCGGCGGGACCCTCGATAAATTGGAATCCATTCCCGGCTACCGCACCGCGCTCACACTGTCCGAATTTGAGACAGTCCTTAAGCGCTGCGGCGTCTCCATCGTCGGCCAGACGCCCGCGCTCGTCCCCGCCGACCGCATCCTCTACGCGCTGCGCGACCGCACCGGCACGGTCGAAAATCCAGGCCTCATCTGCGCGTCGATTCTGAGCAAAAAACTTGCCGCCGGCCTCGATGCCCTGGTGCTCGACGTAAAAACCGGCTCGGGCGCGTTCCTGCGGCGCAGTCAGGACGCCGAGTACCTGGCCGCGCTGATGGTGGCCACGGCCGAAGCCGCCGGAACCCGCACCGTGGCGCTGATGACCGACATGAGCCAGCCCCTCGGCCACGCCGCGGGCAACTGGATCGAGCTCGCCGAGTCCGTCGAACTGCTGCGCGGCCTCCGCCCGCCCGAGAGCGCGGACCTGCGCGAGCTCTCGCTCGTCCTCGCCGGATGGATGATTCATCTGGGCGGAAAAGCGGAAACGCCGGAAGCCGGCTACGCGCTGGCCGAAGCCGCGCTGACCGACAGTTCGGCGCTCGCGGTCTTTTTCAAAATGGTGGACGCCCACGGCGGCGATACCGGCGTTTTCGACGATCCCGCCGGCTTTCACAAGCCGGGCGCAACGCGCGTCCTCGAAGCCTGGGAGAGCGGGTACATCGCCGGGATGGACACGACGGCCGTCGGCATGGCCGTGCAGCGGCTGGGCGCAGGACGCGAAAAGGCCGGCGCACCGGTCGACCCGCACGCCGGAATTCTCTTCGACGCGCGCCGTGGCTCCCGCGTCGAAAAAGGCCAGCCCATCGCTACGCTCTACGCCACCGGCACCGCGCGCCTTGACGAGCCCATCGCCATTCTAAGGACGGCCATCCATTTCTCCGCCGCGCCGCCCAACGCAGTTCCCCTTGTCAGCCGCGTGTTCACCCGCGAATCGGCGGAAAAACTGCTGCGCGATGAGATAAGGTAGACGGTAAGGAAAAAGGGACTAATGGCTAGGGACTAAGGGACTAGGGACTAGGAAAAACGCGCCGTCCACACCCCTCCGCGCCTGCTTGGTCTTCAACGAAGATTGGCAGGAGCGGGCGGTTTCGGTCGGTTTGTAACCAGCGGCAAGCATAGAGCAGCCGAATCTAGCGATCCTTAGTCCCTAGTCCCTAGTCCCTTAGTCCCTCGGTCCCTCAGTCCCTAGTCCCTGCTTTTCGACAGGAGATTCCATTTGGCGCGATTTACCGGTCTGCTGGGAATTCTGGCTGTCCTGCTGGTGGCGTGGCTCGGCTCTACCGACCGCAAGCGCATTCGCTGGCGCACCGTCGCCTGGGGCCTCGGACTGCAATTTCTCTTCGCCTTCTTCGTCCTGCGCTTTACCTGGGGCGAGCGCGCCATGGCCTGGGCCGGCAACGTCGTCAAGAACATGCTCGCCTCCACTTACGCCGGCACCGCCATACTCTTCGGCCCGCTCGGCCTGCCCACCGGCTCGCTGGGCTCCATTTTCGCCTTCCAGGTGCTGCCCACCATCATCTTCATCTCCGCGTTTTTCGCGGTGCTCTATCACCTCGGCATCATGCAGATCGCCATTCGCGGCCTGGCCTGGGTCATGCTCAAGACCATGCGCATTTCAGGCGCGGAGAGCATGAACGTGGCCGCGTCCATCTTCATGGGCCAGACCGAGGCCCCGCTCACCATTCGGCCGTTTCTGTCCAAGGCCACGCGCAGCGAGCTGATGACCATCATGACCAGCGGCATGGCCCACGTCTCCGGCGGCATCATGGCCATGTACATCGCCCAGGGCATTGCGCCGCGCCATCTGCTGGCCTCCGTCATCATGACCTCGCCGGGAACCATCCTGCTGGCCAAAATGCTGGTGCCTGAAACCGAAACGCCGGCCACCGAAGGCAAGGTCGTCGTCCCCAAAGACGAGATGCACAAGGACGAGAACTTTATCGGCGCCATCGCCCGCGGCACCATCGACGGCGGCAAGCTGGCGCTCAACGTGGCCATCATGCTGATCAGCTTTCTGGCCCTGGTGGCGCTGCTCGACGGAATGCTGGGCTGGGTCCACGCGCTGCACGGAATGTTCTGGTTTCCCAGCTCGCTGGAGCAGATTCTGGGCTTCATCGGCGCGCCGGTGGCCTGGCTCATCGGCGTGCCCTGGCGAGACTGCCTGTTCGTCGGCAACCTGCTGGGCACGCGCATGGCGCTCAACGAAGTCATCGCCTACATCGCGCTGGGCCAGCACAAGGCGACGATCCTGCCCCGCTCGTTCACTATTGCGACCTTCGCGTTGTGCGGCTTTGCCAACCTGGGATCCATCGGCATGCAAGTTGGCGGCATCGGCGCCCTGGTCCCGGAGCGCCGCAACGACCTGGCCAAGCTGGGCGTCCGCGCCATGCTCGCCGGTACGATGGCCAACCTCATCTCGGCCGCCATCGCAGGGATCTTCCTGGGATGAGCCTCTTATCCTTTGCCCTGGACCAAAGCGGGTGCCCCAAGTCTCGCATTTGAGACCTGGGTTGGAACCCAACCAAAAATAACTTGACAAACCCCTTTGCCCAAGTTACTTTGCAGTATAAAGTGAGTTGCGCATGAACGACCTCAACCGGGCGCTCGACGAAATTGGCAGCATTCGCCGCCAGATGGCCCGCACCACCGAGTTCCGCGGCTACGGCCCTGCAACGCTCGCCGCCACGGGAGTTTTCGCGCTCCTGGCCGCGGCCGCGCAATCGCATTGGCTGCCTGGCGCGGCCCGGTCCGTCCCCGCTTATCTCGAAATCTGGATCGCCATCGCCGTTGTCTCGGCCGCGCTGATCGGCACGCAGATGTTCGCCCGAACGCGCCGCATCCATTCCGGCCTGGCCGACGAAATGATCCGCATGGCCGTCGAGCAATTCCTGCCCGCGGCCGCAGCCGGCACATTGATCACCATCGTACTGCTGCATTATGTTCCGTCCAGTTTGTGGATGCTGCCGGGGCTATGGCAGGTCACTTTCAGCCTCGGCGTCTTTTCTTCGTGCCGTTTTCTGCCGCGTCCCATGGCTCTCGCCGGCGCATGGTACCTCTTCACGGGCCTGTTCTGCATCGCGCTTGGAGACGTGCGCGCCTTCTCGCCGTGGGCCATGGGCATCCCCTTCGCCATCGGGCAGTTGCTGGTGGCCGCGGTGCTCTTCTTCAACAAGCCGGAGGCGGGCGATGAAAAATAGCTCTCCCACCGCCGCCGGCAAAGTCGCCGAGGGCCGTTTTGCCTACGAGGGCCTCGACCGCATCATCCACGAGCGCGCGCGTTTGAGCGTACTCACCTCTCTGATCACCAATCCCAAAGGCGTCACCTTCAACGACCTCAAGGAGCTCTGCGCGCTCACCGACGGCAACCTGAGCCGCCATTTGCGGGTGCTCGAGCGCGCAAGGATGGTCGAGATCGCCAAGGGACAGGAACGCAACCGGCCCCTCACCGTCTGCCGCATCACGGCTTCCGGCCGCAAACGCTATCTCGAGTACCTCACCACCCTTGAGCAGGTGGTGCGCGATGCGGCCAAAGGAACGAAAACCGAGCAGGCCGCGGGCATCGTCCGCGGATTGGCGCATTCGGGAATCTGAAAAATTTTTCCCTGCTCACTTTGCAATGCAAAGTAGATTGAGTTGTAGTAAACAAGCCAGCCGGTGGAATGAAGCAGCTATCGGAAATTGGAAAAAGGTCGATGCAAAACAAAGGCGGACAAGCAATGCACGTAGCCATCATCATGGACGGAAACGGCCGCTGGGCCACGCGGCGCGGCCTGCCCCGACTGGCCGGCCATCGCGCCGGCGTGGCCGCGGCGCGCCGGGTTGTCGAACACGCCTCGAATGTGGGCGTCGATTGCCTCACTCTCTATGCGTTCTCGTCCGACAATTGGCGCCGTCCTGCCGCCGAAGTCGACAGCATCTTCTGGCTCCTGCGCGCCTTCCTGCGCATGGAGACTGCCCGGCTGCGCGACCGCGGCGTGCGCCTTGAAGCCATCGGCCGCCGCGACCGGCTGCCCAAGGAAGCCCTGCGCGCCATCCAGAACGCCGAACGCGCAACAGCCGCGGGGCGCGGCCTTCACCTTCGCGTCGCCATCGATTATTCTTCGCGCGACGCCATTGCCCGCGCCGCCGCCGAGGCTGCGGCCGCTTTGCCCCCCGGCCATCCATCGCCCCATGAAGATCTTGGCCGCTTGCTGGCCCAGGCGCTCACGGCAAGCGGCGGAGAAGTTGACCTGCTTATCCGCACCGGCGGCGAAAAACGCCTCTCCGATTTTCTTCTCTGGGAATCGGCCTACGCCGAACTTGTATTCACCGGGCGCATGTGGCCCGACTTCGCCGACGCCGATCTTGACGCCGCACTCGAAGAGTTCCACCGCCGCGAACGCCGCTTCGGCGGCGCGGTTGCGGCCGCGTCTCCCGTCGCCCTGCACTCGCATACATTCCCGCCCGATTCCCAAGCCCATTTTCCGCATTCTGGCCCTTGAGGCTGCGGCTGTCTCGCAACGGAGGGAATCCGTGAAAATTGCCGGTTTGAGCTTGCTGCGGCGCCGCGAAATGCCCCGCAAAAAAATTAAGGAGGGCGATCGTGGGGCGATCGCCCTCCTATTCCGCTGTCGGCCGCGCCGGCAAGCGGGTTAAGCCAATAAGGGATTACTGGCCCATCCCGCTTTCCGCGAGTACGCGCCTGCCGCCAGCGGGCTTGCCATCCAAACGGGAGGTCACCATCGACCCGTATCGGATGGAACGCAGCGCATGGCTGGTGCCTATATCGTCAAATTCGAGGGTCACGCGATTGTCCGCCGGATCGACCGCGCCGGGGCCCATCAACCAAAGAAAGTTCCGCTGCGGCGACTCAACGCTGCCGAGCGTCACAAAGTATCCGGTGATGTCGCGGCTCACGATATATGTTCCCGCGGGACACACCTTGCCGTTCGCGGAAAAGCTGAAGGGGACGGTCAGCCGCGTTGCCGCCTGGGCTGGGTTGGAGGTGAAGGCTGCGGCCGCCAGCAGCGCCGGGGCCAGAACTAGGGAGAAAATCTTGGATCGCATGGTGTAACCTCCTGCCTGTGAAACACCTTAGCGATCTCAGAAATTGAAGTCGTCAACTTCCCGTGGAGAAACTGTCAAACTTTTCAGATGAATCTTGACGGATGCTCATGCGCCGGCTCGGGCGGCAGTGAGTTCGCTGCGAATCTCCTCTTCGGTCGCGCGGCCTCCGGCGCCATGAAGATTGGCGGCAACACCAAGCGCGCGCTCCAGCAGCTCTTCTGCCTCGCCGCCTGCGTGGCGCTCAAGCGCATGGTGCGCCGCGGCGCGAAGCGCGTCCGATGCCGCCTGCCAGGCGCCCGCGGCTTTAAAGTGCATTGCCATCTCGCGGGCAATCGTTCCCTCGCGTCCCTTGAAAAGCCCGGCCAGCCGCTCCGCCACTCGAATATGGCGTTCGGCGCGGCGGGCCGTTGCCTGCCGCCGATAAAGCACCTCGCGATAGAGACTGTGCGCAAAAGCATAAAACGCCGAACTGCTTCCGTCGGGCAGTTCCTCCCGGCCGCAGCGATGCAGGAAATAGACGCGGCGGGCCAGTGCGTCGCAGCCTTCCTCCACTTCCGTCGCGTCTTTTTGAAGCGCGGCGGCCACGGCCCACGCCGGAAAAGCCACCTCGATCAGGCTCGCCGCTTCGAGCATTCGCTGGTCCGCCGCGGCCAGCCGCTCGATCTCCAGCTCGATCAACTGCGCAAGCTCTCCGGGCACACCGGTCTCGGGATCCGGAAAAGGACCAGCCTGCTCCCAGGCCGCCGCGGCGTCGCCATCCCCGCGCGCCAGCGTGCGCTCGGCAATCAAGTGTTCCAGTATGGCGATGGCAAACAGAGGATTGCCCTCCGAACGCGCGTGTACAAACTCCACCAGCCCCTCCGGCAGCGTCTCCTGGCCCAGCTCCCGGCTGAGCAGTTGGCTCATGGCGCGCCGTTCGAGCGGAGCCAGCGCAAGCTCCGCGCAAAGCCGGTGCGTCAGCAGGTCCTGCTTCAGTTCCTTCAGCGGATGGCCCGTCTCCTGGTCCCTGGGCCGGTATGCGGCGAGCACCATCAGCTTGGCGGGAGCACGACGCCGCGCCAGCGCCGAGATCAGATTCAACGTGGACTCGTCCGCCCAATGCAGATCGTCGAAGACAAAAATAAGCAGCTTCGCGGCCGCCAACTGCTCCAGCACGCCGCAAAGGTCGCCGGGCATTCGCTCGCCTGCCACGGAATTCGCCGGCGCCGTTGGCTCGCGGCCCTGTGCACGGCCCTGTTCGCGGTTCTGCTCTCGGCCCTGAATCCGGCTTTGCTCGCGGCTCTGCCCCCGGCCTTGCTCCGGCAACCAGCCGGGCGCCATTGTCGCCAGCGCGCGCCGCGCCGCTTCGCCCTCCGCCGATGCGCACAGCTCCGCCAGCGCTTCCTTCACCGGGTAATACTCTTCCGCGCGGCCCACTCCCTGCACGCACTGGCCGCGCACCACCGTCGCCGGCAGCAATGCAGCCTGGGCGCAGAATGCGTCCACAAGTGTGGTCTTTCCAATGCCTGGCTCTCCGGTAACGAAGACCACGCGCCGCTGGCCGCGCATGGCAAGCACCGCCTGCGCTTTGAGCAAGGCCATTTCATCCAAACGATCCACAATGTGCGCTGCCGCCGGCTCGCCTTCCGCGCTCCACGCGCCCCCGGCCGCGGCCGCCACTTCCTTGACCGCCGCCACAAAGCAGTAGCCCCGCTTGGGCAGCGTCTGAATAAAGCGGGGCTTGACCGCGTCGTCGCCCAGAGCCTTGCGCAGCTCCAGCATGTAGGTGCGCAGAATCTGCGGCTGAACATAAATCTCCGGCCAAAGCGCGTCCAGCAGCTCGTCGTGCGTGATCAGGCGGCCGGGATTTTCCACCAGGTAGCGCAGCACCGCGAACGGCTTGGGGGCAAGCGCGATCTGCTCGTCTTTGCACCAGAGACATTCGTTCCTGGCGTCGAGCCTGAACCACTCAAATTGCTTCATCGTGGGGAAACTCCGGCAATTTGGTTCCGGTGATCCTTCAGCAATCCGGGCTCCACCCATCCAAACCCGGCCCTCTATCGCAACCGCATGGAATTGTTATAGCTTACCGCGAATCCTAGGTTCGGGTCTCAAGCCTTCTGTGTTCGTTTTCGGACACCCTTGTCCCCGTTCGGACGGCTGCAGCCCACCCCGCCCGAATCGACCGCCCTCACAGGTTACGCCGTACCGCGCCGCGCGGTTCCGGCCCCCGCCGGACGGGGCCGCAGAAACTCTGTTCATCGCACCCCAACGAATCTTCCGTCAAGCGTTTACGGCCTCCGCCAAAGCAGCATCCGACGGTGAAGTGCGGTTTTTGGGACCGATGCCGATCTGGACGATAGCTTGTGTGACTCTTGTTGCGGCCGCCGGCTGCGGAGGCCAACAGGTGCTGCCCGATCCCTCGCCGCCCAAACCAATCGTCAAGCCCGTACCCCCCACCCCCATCGCCAAAGCCAAAGCCAAGCTCGACGAGCAGACGTGGGACCCGGCGTGGAGTGCCATGATCGAAAAGTCGCTGCCGCGCAATCTGCTTACGCGCCGGCGGGCTCCCGAGGTCCGCTCGCTCTGTCCCCGCTTCGGACGAATCGACAGAACAGATCGCCGCGTCTTCTGGGCCTATTTCTTACAGGCGCTTGCCGGCGCCGAGGCGGGACTGAAGCCAACGGTCGCGGTGCGCCACACCGAGCCGGCAGTTGCGGTCGTCGACACCGTAACCCGCCGCATGGTCCGCAGCGAGGGCCTGCTGCAGCTCACCTACATGGACAGCAAGCGCTACGGCTGCAACTTCGATTGGCAGAAGGACAAGGACCTTCCCGAACACGATCCGGCCAAAACCATTCTGCAGCCCAAAAACAACCTGCTTTGCGGAATCAACATCCTGGACGACCAGCTCGTAACCCACCACGAGTTGCTGCTCAGCCATAAGAGCTATTGGTCTACGCTGCGCCCCGGAACCATGAGCTACCGCGTGTTCATTAAACAGATGGCCAACGTGCCGGACTTCTGTCTCACCCGCCGCGAACTGCGCAGGCGCGATTTGCTCCATCACAGGCCGTTGCCGCCGCTCACCCGGCCCACCCCGGTGACCACCGCCGCGGTGGCAACCGCAGTACATCAAGCGCACTAAGCATTGTGGAACCGCTCCAATCCGCGGGCGCGCGCTTTGGCTGCTTCCTCTTCGCGGCTGCGCTTGGGCGCAGTGGTTTCAAGGCGATCGAGCAGCCGCGACGATGCCGCCGCGACCTCTTCCACCGCGTCCAGGAACGCAGCCTCATTGGCCTTCGAAGGTTTGTTGAATCCGCTCACCTTGCGCACGTACTGGATGGACGCCGCGCGAATCTCCTCGGGCGTGACCGGTGGGTCGAAGTTGAAAAGCATTTTTATATTGCGGCACATGGGGCGAGTATTCCCTTCGACGGCGAATTGCACCTGCTCCAAAGCTTAAACCAAGACGTTGACTGGACGCAGTTGACACTTCGCAAATTGCGAAGTAACCTTGGCTGGTGCACATCGTCACGATCAAGCGCCTCCGCGAGGCGTCTGAGAAGCAGCCGGAAGCGGCGCGGGCGATCGGCTCTTGGATCAAGATCGTGAAGAGTGCTCGATGGCGGAGTTTCGAAGAATTGCGGTCCAGCTTTCCGGATGCCGACGATGTAGACGGATTCGTAGTCTTCGACATTCGGCACAATCGCTATCGGCTGGTTGCTGCGGTTCACTACGCCAAAACGATTGACGAGCGCCTCACCCTCGGGCACGTTTACATCGGGTCGTTTATGACGCACAAAGAGTACGACCGATGGTGCGCCGCGACCAGAAAGAAGAAGATGGAATGGCTACAGTTCTAGCAAATCCAGCCAAGATGATCGAGCGTGGAGCGCCCCACGTGATTCACTCCGAACAACAGTTGGAAGCGTACACCAAGGCTCTTTTCCAGCTCACCGCGGAGACGCATCCGACGCCTGCGCAACTGAAGGCAATCGAATTGCTCACACTCTTAGTCGAGCGCTACGAGGAAGAGCACTACGCCCTTCCCAAGGCGTCGGCGGTCGACGTGTTGCGCTTCCTGATTGAGCGGCACGGGCTTAAACAGCGCGATCTGGCGCCGGAGTTAGGTGGTGAGAGCGTGGTCTCCGAGGTGCTTAAGGGAAAACGCAAACTGAACGCGGGACACATTGAGCAACTTAGCAAGCGGTTCCATGTATCGCCCGCCGTCTTCTATCCGAACTAAGCCAAGCCTGTAGAATGTGCTGAGCGAATTCGAGACTCCCTGCATGACTTACTTCGATCGGGTAATGGAAGCCACTGCGTTTCTGCGCGGCCGTCTCGGCTCGCTCGAGCCACGCGTCGGCATTGTGCTCGGCTCGGGATTGGGCGCCGTCGCCGACGCCGTGGCCGACCCAATAGTCGTCCCCTGGGGCGAAATTCCCCACTTCCCGCAATCGACCGTCGAGGGCCATTCCGGCCGCATCGTCGCTGGAAATCTCGGCGCTGTAAATCTCGGCGAGGTGGCGAAGCCGGGGAGCGACAGCTCTTCGACGCTGGGGCAGCTCGGCGCCGCGCCCGTCCTCATCATGCAGGGCCGCGTTCACTCCTACGAAGGCTACACGCCCCGCCAGGTCACCTTTCCCATGCGCGTGCTGGGGGCGCTGGGCCTGCGCGCCGTGGTACTCACCAACGCCGCCGGCGGCATCGCCGAGGACTACCGCGTCGGCCAGCTCGTCGCCCTCGCCGACCACATCAACATGATGGGCTGGAACCCTCTCACCGGCCCCAACGAGCCGCGCTTCGCCTTCCGTCCCGGCGCCGGCCTGCGCTTCTTCGACATGACCGAGGCCTACAGCAAGCCGCTGCGCGCCATGGCCCGCCAAGCCGCGCACGAGGAGGGTTTCGCGCTTGAAGAGGGCGTCTATCTGGCCACGCCCGGCCCCAGTTTCGAGACCCCCGCCGAGATTCGCGCCTTTCGCGCCCTGGGCGCAACGCTGGTGGGCATGTCTACGGTTCCGGAAACCATTGCCGCGCGCCACATGGGCATCGAGGTGCTGGGAATCTCCTGCGTCACCAATCTCGCCGCCGGCCTGGGCGCAAACAAACTGAGCCACGAGGAAGTCAACGAAACAGGCCGCCAGGTCGAGCACCGCCTGGCCGCATTGCTCAAGCGCCTGGCGCCCCGCATTGCCGCATATGTGGATCGAGAGCCGTGAGCGCGAATGCCGGCGAAGTTGCGCAAAAGGCGAGGCTGCCCTTTCCGCCCGTCGTGCTCGCCATCGCCGGCTGCTCGGGATCGGGCAAAACAACCCTCGCCGCCGAGTTGGCCCGCGAGCTGGACGGAACCCATTTCCCCCTCGACCACTACTATCGCGACCTTGCGCATCTGCCGCTCGAAGAGCGCTTCAAGCAGAACTTCGACGACCCCGAGTTAATGGAAGTTCCGTTGCTGGCCGCGCAAATTGCCGCCCTGGCCCGCGGCGAACCCATCGAGCGTCCGCTCTACGACTTCACCACCCACACTCGCGTCCGCGGGCGCACGGAAACCATCGCCCCCGGCGCGTTCCTGATCGTCGAGGGCTTGTTCGCTCTCTACTACGCCGCGCTGCTCCCGCTCTATCGCCTGCGCATCTACGTCGACGCGCCCGACGAGCTCTGCTTCGAGCGCCGCCTCAAGCGCGACGTCGAGCAGCGCGGCCGCACCGCGGAGTCCGTCAAGCGCCAGTACGAAGCCACCGTACGCCCATCGAGCATCATGTACGTGCGCCCCTCGGCAACCAACGCCGGCCTGATCGTGGACGGGACTGGAGCCTTGGACTGGAAGGTGGAGCGGGTGGTTGCGGAAATGCGGAATTTGGGGTTGCTGGCGCGGACAGCGTTACCGGAGTAGTGGGTCAACGTGGATTTTACAGCTCCGATGCTGAGAGAGCTGGACGATGAGGCGCGAGATTGCCGAAGTATCTAGGACACGGACCGGCTGATTTGCCTGCGCAACAACCTCGCCCATCTGCACCGCCCCGGCTTCCCAATCCAGCAAGCAAAGAACCCTTGCCGGGGACCCCCGCTGGATGGAAGGGAGAATCACCACGCCGGGAAGAACCCGCTGATCCATCCGCCGAGCAGAGCCGGGAAGCAGCCGATCACAACCACTCCAACCGCGACCGCGATCAGCACGGCCATCGTCACCGGGCTCGTCTTGATCGGCGTCTCTTCCACAGCCGGCATTACAAATGCCCGCTTGAGCACCTGCAAGTAGTAGTAGAGCGAGACCGCGCTGAACATGACCGCAAGCGCCACCAGCGCGAACGGAACCACGCCCCGCGACACATGAAGCACGGCGGCAAACAGATTGAACTTGGCCCAGAAGCCCACCAGCGGCGGAATCCCCGCCAGCGAGAGGAACAAGACCAGCAGCACAACCGCAACCATCCGGTTGCGCTTGTACAGCCCCAGGAATGCGTCCATTCGGTCGCTGCCTGTCGCCCGCTCCACCACATCAACCACGGCGAATGCGCCCACCGTCGTGAGTCCGTAGGTGACAACGTAATAGAGGATCGCCTCCGTACTGCGCGGCGAATAAGAGAAGTAAGCCAATCCCAACAGAATGTAGCCGGCATGAGCAATCGCAGAGTACGCAACCAGCCGCCGCACACTCGTTTGCACCAGAGCGGCCAGGTTGCCAAGAACCATGGAGGCGACGGCGAGGACGAGGAGGATGAGCATCCACGGCTCCGCCAGCCCCATGTACTTCGACGGCGCCTTTGTGACGATCAACCCCGTCACGCGCACAACATGAGCGCCATCGAAGACGTGCAGAAGGGCCGTGCCGATGCCGATCAGCAGCGCAAAACTCGCCACCTTCGATACCGAGGCGATGAACGCAGCTCCCGGCGCCGGCGCGCCTTCATACGTATCTGGCGCCCAAAGATGGAACGGTACGGCAGCCACTTTGAAACCGAGGCCAGCCGCAATCATGACCAGCGCAACGTAAAGCAGCGGCGTTGCGCCTGCAGCGGGCGAATCGGTCGTAGCCAGCGCGATCTCGCGAAGATTCGTCGAGCCAGACAATCCGTATAGATAGCTGAACCCGAAAAGCAGAAACGCTGCCGACATTCCGCCAAAAAGATAGTACTTAATTGCAGCTTCTGCACTTTTCCCCGAAGTTTTAGCGAATGCAGTGAGAATATAAAGCCCCAGGCTCAGCAATTCGAGGCCGATGAAGATAACAATCAAATCCTGCGCGGCGGAGATCACCAGCCCGCCCGCTGCCGCCATCAGCACCACGGCAACGTACTCGCCCACGTGTCGCGTGAACGTCGAATCGACCAGCAACAGCAGCGTAAGCGCCGTCAAAACCAAAATCGCCGCCTGCGCAACCTCCGTATAGCCGCCCGCACTGAGCAAAACCGATCCGCCGTACCCAAATCCGGCCGTTCCCGCAATCTGCAGCGTCCACAGGCCGGCAACGCAACCAGCCACGCCCACGAGCGAAGCCGCGGCCGCGCGCACTTTTAGCGCGGCGCTGCGCAGAAGCGCGAGATCGATGACCAGCACAAGCAGCGCGGCGATTTCGAGCGCCGTCTCGGGCAGCATTGCGCGGAAGAGGTCTGTGTAGTTCATCGCATCCCTCCCGCGAGCATGGTTCGGATAGCCGGCTCGATGGCGTCGAGCAAGATTTTCGGGTAGAGTCCCACGACCAGGCTCGCTCCAGCGAGCAGCGAAACGCCGGTCACTTCAGGCCAGGTAATCGGCGCGAACTTGTGTTCCTGCTCCTGTTCCAGTTCCTCCGCGCTGGGCAGCTTGTCGCTGAAGAAAGCACGCTGCAACGCTCGCCATATGTACGCTATGCCAACCACAATGCCCACGCCGATGGCGATCGTCCACCAGGGATCGGCCTTCCACGCGCCGATGAGGATCTGCAACTCCGCGACGAAGCCGGAGAAACCCGGCAGCCCCATCGACGCGATTCCCGCGATCACAAAAGCCCACGCGGCAAACGGCAATCGCCTCGACAGGTGCATGGTTTCGAGCTCGGCCAACTGCCGCGTGTGCGTGCGCTCGTAAACAATGCGCCCCACAATGGCGAACAGCAGCCCGGCCAGAATCCCGTGCGAGAACATCTGGAACACCGCGCCCGTCATGCCGATCTGATTCAGCGTCATCAGGCCGAGCAGCACAAACCCCATGTGGCTCACGCTCGAGTAGCCGATCACAAACTTGAAGTCGCTCTGCACCAGCGCCACCAGCGCGCCGTAGACGATGCCGATCAGCGCCAGGATCGCGAATACATCGCGCCACGATCCAATGCCGATGAACGAAAACCCCCACGGATCGAGCCCATGCGGAATCAACCCCATCGCCACGCGCAGACAACCATACGCGCCTAGCTTCATCACCACGCCCGCCAGCAGCATCGATGCCGCTGTGGGCGCGGCCACGTGGCCCGTCGGCGCCCAGGTGTGGAACGGCCACATGCCGGCAAGGATCGCGAAGCCCACGAAGACCAGCGGGAAGCACCACATCTGGAAGCTCATCGGCAGGTTCGCGTGCGCCAGTTGCACAAGTCCCGTCGAGTGGCTGCCCGATGTGGCGTAAATGGCGAGCAATCCGACGAGCACCATCGACGAGCCGAAGAACGAATAAAGCACCAGCTTCATCGCTCCGTACTCGCGCCGCGTCGATCCCCAGATGGCGATCAAAAAATACTTCGGCACAATGGCGATCTCGTAGAACACAAAGAGCAGAAACAGATCGAAGCTCAGGAAAACGCCGTAAACGCCGCCGATCAGCACGAAATAAAATGCGAAGAATTCGTTCGTCCGCAGCTCGATGTTCCAACTGAACAGCACACCGGCCACAGCTGCCAGCCCCGTCAGCAGCACCAGCACGCGGCTGATCCCGTCCGCTGCAAGCGTGTAGTGAATGCCCATCGAAGGCACCCACGGCACGTCGACAAGGACGACGAGGCCCTTGCCCATGCCCGCCGCGAAGCCCGCGACCGCCAGCGCCAATCCGCCCACGGCCACCGCCAGCGCGAGCCATCGCACCATCGCAGCCCGATCGCGCGGCACAAGCGCGAGCACGAACGCACCGGCAAACGAGAGATAGATTGTCCAGGCCAACATCTCAGAATCTCCAGTGCGCCAGCAGGTTGACGACGGTTGGGTTCACGCTGTTCAAAATCAGTTGCGGAACGACGCCGAGCAGGATCATCAATCCGATCACGGGCGCGAGCGCCAGCCGCTCGCTGTGGTGCAGGTCGGGAAAGTTTTTCCAATGCTCCGGCGCCGGACCGCTGAAGACCTTCTGAATCACCGTGAGCAGCACCGACGCGGTGATCAGCAATCCGAGCACTGAGACCGACGCCGCAACCCACGACAGCGGAAACACGCCGCGGAAGATCAGAAACTCACTGACAAAACTGTTCAACCCCGGCAGTCCCAGCGAAGAAAACATCGCGATGCCCATCAATCCAGCGAGCACTGGCGCGGGTTTTCGCAATCCGCCGAAGTCTTCAAGTCCGCGCAAACCGCCCGAACGCAACTGAATCATCGCCACAAACCAGAACAGTGCCGCCGCCGTCAGTCCGTGGTTGAACATCTGCAGAATGACGCCATTGAGCGCCGCAGCCTGATTGTTGAGCGCCGCTGCGCCCGCCGCAGGAACGGCCAGCGCGAAGATCGCGAGCAAACAGTAGCCAAGGTGGTTGACAGAAGAGTACGCGAAGATGCGCTTCAGATCCTTCTGCGCCGCCGCGGCCCACGCGCCCATCACCACCGTGATCACAGCCAGCACCAGCAGCGGCGTACGCATCGCCGCGATCTGCACGCCGAAGATCGGCAGCGCGATGCGCAGCAGTCCATACACGCCCATCTTCGACATGGCGCCCGTCAGCAGCATTGTCACCGGCGAAGGCGCCTCGGAGTACGCCGCCGGCAGCCACGTATGGAAGGGAATCATCGGCACCTTCACCGCGAATCCCGCCAGCACGCCAATCGCGAGCCACGGCATCACGTTGCCGAGATGCGCCGTCACCATCTGCGCCAGCGCGCCCGACGCGGCCATCTCCGTCAACTGCCCAAAGTCCATGCTCCCGGTCGCAAGAAATATCGCCAGAAACGAAATCAGCAGCGCCACCGACCCCGCCATCGTGTAAACGAAAAACTGCGTCGCCGCCGGTCCGCGCCGCGGTCCGCCCCACAATTTGATCAGGAAAAACGCCGGAATCAGGCTCAACTCCCAGAACAAAAACCAGTGGAAGAAATTGAGCGCAGTAAACGAACCGAACAGTCCCGCTTCGAGCGCCAGGATCAGTCCGTAGAACAGTCCCGGCTGATGATGTACGCGGTGCGATGCATCGACGGACATCAACGTCACAATCGCCGAAAGCACCAGCATCAGCGCGCCCAGCGCATCCACGCCCAGGTGGTACTCGATGCCCAGCGACGGCGCCCAGGCCACGCGCTCCACCAGGCCGATGCTGCCGTTCGCCGGCAACTGCGTCCACACAAAAAGCGTTCCGGCCAGCGCAATCAACGCCGTAATCAGCGCCACTCCGCGCGCATGTTTGCCGAAGCAGAGCGCAATCGCCGCGCCCACCAGGGGCAGCACCGTGAGCAGCGTAAGAATCGGAACTCCGTTCATGGCCGGCTGCTCCAGATCAAAATTGCGGCCAGCACCACGAATGCAAGCGCCAGCAGCCGCAGATAAGTTTGCACGCGCCCCGTCTGCACGCGCGCCAGCAGTCCGCCGCCGGTCGAAAGCTCTTCGCAGCCCTTATCGAATCCGCCGTCAACCCAGTTGACATCGATTAAGCGGTCCAACTGCGCCAATCCGCGGAAGGCCCACGCAACGCCGGCGACAATTCCGCCCCACACGCGCCGGTCGAGCCAGTCGGCCACGCGCGCCCACATGCGATAGAAGGCGATCACTGTCACCCCGTAGAACTCATCCACATAAAGCCGGTCGCGCAAGCCAGCCCACACCCACGGCGCGGCCTTTTCAAGCGCGTCCGGTTCTTCCGCAGCCGGCGACCTGTTGCCATATAGCCACCACGCGATGCCAATGCCCAAAAATACAATCACGCACGATGTCGCGAGCATTATCAGAAATGCCGGCTCGCCAAACACGCGCATCTCCAGGGGCGCGCCCCGGCCGTTTAGGAACGAGCGGAACCACGGCCATGCCGGCGTGCCGATCAATCCGAGCGCCATAGCGAAAAAAGCCAGCATCGCCATCGGCAGAATCATTACCCTCGGGCTCTCATGCGCCGTTTTGTGCCCACGCCAGTAGCCGAAGAACACGTACGAAACCTGCCGCGTCATGTAGAACGCCGTCAGCACCGCGCCGAAGACCAGCAGATAGTACGGGATCTTCGAAATATCCCAGCCCTTCGCCGAATCGAGAATCGCGTCCTTGCTCCAGAAGCCGGAGAAGAAAATCGGAAACCCGCACAGCGCGAGCATACCCACTGCATAAACGCCGAAGGTGTATGGCATCTTCGCCCAGAGCCCGCCCATCTTGCGCACATCCTGCTCCTCGTGGCAGCCGTGAATCACCGACCCCGCGCCGAGGAAGAGCAGCGACTTGAAGAATGCGTGCGTGATCAGGTGGAACATGCCCAGCGCGACGCCGCCGATGCCGATGCCGGCCATCATGTAGCCAAGCTGCGAGATGGTCGAATAAGCAAGAATGCGCTTGATGTCGTTCTGCGCAATGGCAATGAGCGCCGCAAAAACCGCGGTAAACGCGCCAATCCAGGTCACGACCACCAGCGCCGTCGTGGTTCCATTCGCCGCGGCTCCAGCCTGCATCAGCGGATACACGCGCGCCACAAGATAAACGCCCGCGGCCACCATGGTCGCCGCGTGAATCAGCGCGGAGACCGGCGTAGGGCCTTCCATTGCGTCCGGCAGCCAAACGTGCAGCGGAAACTGGCCGCTCTTGCCCACGGCGCCTGCGAAAATCAGCAGTCCAATTGCGCCCGCGGCCGTCAGTCCCAGCTCCGCGTGCGCGGAAATCAACCCGGCCAGCGCCCACCCTTCCATCGATCCCGCGCCATGGTTATAAAACAGCAGCGTCCCAGTCTGCGCGAACAGCCACACCATGCCCAGCAGGAACAGCACGTCGCCCACGCGCGTGGTCATGAAGGCTTTTTTCGCCGCTGCCGCCGCCGACGGCTTTTGATACCAGAACCCGATCAGCAAATACGAAGTGAGCCCCACCACCTCCCAGCACATGAACAACATCAAAATGCTGTTCGAGATCACCAGGCCCAGCATCGCTCCCGCAAACAACGAGAGAAAGCAGAAGAAGCGCGTGAAGTTCTCGTCGTGCGCCATGTAGCCGGTCGAATAGATAAAGATAAGCAGGCCCACAAGCGTGACCATCACCAGCATCACGGCCGAAAGCGGATCGAGAATCCAGCCCAGCGCCACACTCGAAGTGCCCACTTGAATCCACGTGAAGTTCACCGTCTCGCGCACGGTCACGCCGCCGATCCAGCCGGCCACCACGTGCGCAAATGCAACCCACGCGAGCACCATTGAGAATGCGAGCGACCCAATCGCAAGTCCCGCGGAAAGCCTGCGGTGCGGCTGCTTGAGCAGCGCGATCGCGCCTGCGGCCACCATGGGCACGGCGGGAATCAACCACAGCGTTCGCACCGCAAACGATGCCGCCCCGGCAGCCAGTGGATGAAAAGCGGCCGCCGCGCCTTCCTGAATCAGCATCCGTTCATCCTTTCATCCTGTTGATCCGGTCCACATCGGTGGTTTGGGTGTGACGATAGATGGAGATCACAAGCCCAAGTCCCACGGCCGCTTCGGCCGCGGCCACGGCGATCGAGAAGATGGCGAACATCATGCCCGTCAGCGCCTCGGGATGCGGCCCGTAGCGCCAGAAGGCAATCAGATTCAGGTTGGCAGCATTCAGCATCAGTTCGATGCCGATCAAAACAAGAATGGCGTTGCGCCGCGTGAGCGCGCCGGCGAGGCCAATGGCGAACAGCAGCGCGGCAACCAGCAAGTAGCCGGCGAGCGGAGTCATTTCGTCCTCGCCTTCTCGCGCATGGCCACGATCGCGGCGCCAATCGTCGCTGCCGTCAGCAGCAGCGCAACAATCTCCAGCGGCAGCACGTAGCGGCCTATCAGCGCATTGCCGATGTCGCGCACGGTCACCACGGGCGCAGCCGCCTCATTGGGCAAGCCGGGCACACTTTGAATCACCGCCCATCCCAGCACCGCGAAAACCGCAGCGGCAATCAGCAGCCCAATAAACCACGTGCCGCTATGTACGCTTTCCTTCGGAGTTTCCGAGCCGCGCGTCAGCAATATCGCAAACACCACCAGAATCGCCACAGCGCCAATGTAAATGAGAATCTGCGCAAACCCCGCGAACTCGGCGTCCAGCGAAAGAAACAAAAGCGCCAGCCCGGCAAAGGCCGCGGCAAGCGCCAGCGCGCAGTGCACTGTGTTTTTGAGCAGCACAGTCGCAAGGCCCGCGGCCACCGTCAGCGCCGAGATCAGATAAAACGGAATGCTCACAGCCGGCCCTCCTTACTCCGCATAGCGATACCTCCGCGGGCCGATCCGTTTGCGCGCCAGTTGCGCGCGCCCCATCAGCACGTACGCCGCAACCAGAACGCCCGAGCAAATTACCCACTGTTCCCAGCCGGGCCCCAGAATCCGCCACAGCGCTGTCACCACCAGGTTTAGCAGCGTGAATGGCAGCGCAAACTTCCACGCAAAGTTCATCAACTGGTCTTGGCGCAGCCGCGGCAGTGTCCCGCGCAGCCAGATAAAGAAGCAGATCCAGATCTCGATCTTCGCGAAGAACCAGATCCACGACGGAATCCATTGGAGAAACGAAAACGGCGCCGCATATCCGCCCAGAAAAAGCGTGGTCCCCAGCCCGGCGATGGCAAACATCTCCACGTACTCGCCCAGAAAAAAGAGCGCGAACTTGAAGCCCGAATACTCGGTAAAATAGCCGGCTACAATCTCCGACTCGCCTTCCGGCAGATCGAAGGGCGACCGATTGGTTTCGGCGGTCGACGCGATGACGAAAATGACAAACGCCGAGAGCCCCCACGGCGTGAAAACGTACCAATGCGGAAATACGCCGCTGAATGTGTTTTGCGCCTCGACAATTTTCGTCAGCGAGAGCGTGCCGGCGATCATCACCACAGCCACGCTCGCGAGCAGCAGCGGCACCTCGTAGCTCACCATCTGCGCAATGGCCCGCATGGCGCCCAGCAGCGAATACTTGTTGCGGCTCGACCAGCCCGCCATGAAAACCGACAACTCCGTGGACGCGAGCATGGCAAAGAAAAACAGCAGGCCCGTGTCCAGATTTACCAGCACCATGTTGCGGCCCATGGGCAGAACCGCGAAGCCCATGAAGACGGCGACCACGAGCACGATGGGCGCCAGAAAATGCACCGCGGAATCCGCCCGTAGCGGCACAATGTCTTCCTTGATCAGCGCCTTGATCCCATCGGCCAGCGGTTGCAGAATTCCGTACGGTCCCACGCGATTGGGGCCATAGCGGTTCTGCATACGCCCCAGCCCTTTGCGCTCCATCAGAACCGCCAGCGCAAAGAGCCCGGCAAACACCGCGATGATGGCCACCACGCTCAGCACCACCCCCACGGGATGCTGCCACGCCGTGGGCAAAAAGCCCGTCAGCCAGTTGCGGAAGATGATGAAAATCTGGTCGATCGTCGCGGCCATCGGCTAGCTTTCTCCTCCGGCGCCTGGTGCGGGCTTGGCTTCGGCGGGCTTCGTCCCGGCGGGTTTGGCCTCCGCGGCTTTCGCAGCCGGGGCCTTTGCGGCAGCCTCGGCAGCCGCCTTTGCCTTGGCTTCTACCTTGGCTTTTTCTTCCGTCAGCCGCGCATCCACTTCGGCCGCTTCGGTGGGATGAATGCCGTGATAGTACTCGTTCGATTTGGCCAACTCATGCCGGTCGAGCAGCAGCCCGCCAAAGCGGTCATCGGTCGCCAGCTCGAACTCCGTATCCATCTTGATCGCTTCGAACGGGCACACCTCCACGCAAATCTGGCAGCTCATGCACACCGAAACATCGATGTCGAACCGCGCCGGATAAGCCTGCGGCTTGCCCACGTAATCCGGTTTCTTGTCCTTGCTCTTCTCGATGTAAATGCACTTCGGCGGGCATTCTTTCTCGCAGATCTGGCAGGCCACGCACCGCATCCCCGCCAGCCAATCCCCGCCGTCGTACACAAGGAACGGAAAAACCCGAGCCGCCTCCGCGGTGGGAACGCGCTCCTCGGGATACTGCACCGTCGTCAGCCGTTCTTTCGAGACATAGCTCCCGGCAAAGTTCTTCGCAGTCTCCGCCAACCCCTTCAGTATGCCTTCACCCAGCAATTGATGCTCCTTCAAGATGCAGCGACGAGTGATCAGTGGTCAGTGGTCAGTGATCAGTTAAACCAAAAACAGTGGTCAGTGATCAGTCAAACCCTTCTTACGCGCTATCAACCTCTGAATTCAATCTTCGCTGCTCCAACGCAATCCGCCCAGTCAACGCCGGCGGAAGAGCGACTGATCACTGACGACTGACGACTGACCACTGATCACTGATCACTGACCACTGACCACTGTCACCGATCCACTTCCCCCAGCACAATATCCACGCTGCCCAGAATCAGCACCACGTCGGCCACGTTCTGTCCCCGGCACATATCTTCCAAAATCGTCAGGTTAATCAAACTCGGCGGACGCACCCGATAGCGATACGGATTTGGGCCCCCGTCGCTGATCAGATAAAACCCGAGCTCGCCCTTGGGCGCTTCAATCCGTCCATACGCCTCGCCAGCCTTCGGCCGGAACCCGCGGATCTTCGCCTTCGGGTCCATGATCGAGCCGCCGGGAATGTCCTTGAGCGCATGATCAAGAATCCCAATAGACTGTCTCAGCTCCAGCAGCCGCACCATGAACCGGTCGTAAACGTCCCAGCGATCGCCCAGCGGCACCTTGAAATCGAACCGGTCGTAAATCCCGTAGCGGTCCACCTTGCGAATGTCGTAGTTCACGCCCGAAGCCCGCAGCATCGGCCCCGTCACGCCCGCGTTCACCGCCAGCTCCGGCCGCAGCACGCCCACTCCCTGCGTCCGCGCCATCAGAATCTCATTGCTGCACAGCAGCGCCTCAAACTCGTCCGCAAACTGAGGCAGTCCCGCGACGACTTTGCGCGCTTCGTCCAGCCACGCCGCCGACACATCCACGCGGCACCCGCCAAAGCGCATGTAGTTGCACATCATCCGCGAGCCTGTGAGCTTCTCGAACAAATCCAGAATCTTTTCCCGCTCACGAAACGCATACATCAGCGGCGTCCCGCTCGCGCCCATGTCCTGAATCAGAAAGCCCACCGACGAAGCATGGTTCTGCACTCGCGTCAGCTCCGCCAGAATCACGCGAATGTATTCGGCGCGCTCGGGAACGTCTAGCCCCGCCAGTTTCTCCACAGCCAGCGCATAAGCCCAGTTGTTGGTCAGCGAGCAGAAATAATCCAGCCGGTCCGTGTAGGGCATCGAGGCCAGGTAGCTGGCGCCCTCTGCAATCTTTTCGTGGTTGCGGTGCAGGTAGCCGAACACCGGCTTCAAGCTGACCACGCGCTCGCCGTCCAGCTTCACATCCATGCGGAAAACGCCGTGCGTCGAAGGATGGTGCGGCCCCATCGCCACCTCGAGCAGTTCGCTCTCGTCCTCCACCTCAACCGCCGGCGGACGGTTCCAGCCTTCCATTTTCTCGGATTTGGCTTCCACCAAACTCATCACGCACCCAACCCCTGAACCTTGAAACCTGAAACTTGACCCCTGTCTTTATGCCTCTGCGCCGGGTGCCCCACCTTCGGCGATTCGCGCTTCTTGCGAATCGGCTAAGGCGGGATGGGTTGCCCTATACGCTTCGGCCCGCTTCATCACCTCATCGTGCGGCGTCGGCTCGTACTCAAAGTCGTCCGGTTCCACGTAGTCGCGCCGCATGGGATGGTCCTTGAACCCCTCCCACATCAAAATCCGCCGCAGGTCCGGATGCCCCGTAAACACCACGCCAAAGAGATCGAAAACCTCGCGCTCCTGAAACTCCGCCGAACGCCACAACGGCGTGAACGACGGCAGCTCCACCGCGTCCGTCCTGTTCCCCGTGCGCATGCGCAGAATCACCGGCCCATGTTTCTTGGCCACCGAATACAAGTGATAAACAACTTCGAGATAGCCCGGCTCAATGTGCTTCCGCGTCTCATCGACAGTCTCGTCAACTGTCTGCTCCACGCCGTCCACGGTCTTCGCCACTTGGCGCGTCACTTTAACTTTTTCCGTTATCTCTTTGTCCGGCCAGTCCACTCCAGTTACGTTGGAGAGAAAATCGAGCGCCAACTCCGCGTCGTCGCGCAGAAACTTCGCCACAGCGAAAGCCTGAGCCGGCGCCAGCCTCAGCGAGACCTGTCCGCTGGGGCTGCCATTCGGCACAATCTCCACCCCCGCGCCCGGCACGCCCGCCTCAATCGCCGCCTTGATCTCCTCCACCGTCTTCAATCTCAATCCCTCAAGCCCACAGTTCGTAGTTCACAGTTCACAGTTCGTGGTTCACAGCTCGTAGTCCCTCGGTCCCAGCATCCAATGACTGCGGTTTTCTATTCCCTATTCCCTATTCCCTGCTTTTCGTCATCTCACCGGCGCCGGCCAAATCAGCTCGTTCTTCGCCGGCTCCAGATCGTGCTCTCCCTGCTCCGGCACCGGAAACTCGCCCATCGCGTCGGCATCCAGAAACCGCGGCCGTGCCTCGCCCGTTAGCGGCTGCGCGTCGATCTTCTTCTGCAGAGTCATGAACGCCTGCAAGAGCGCCTCGGGCCGCGGCGGGCACCCCGGAATGTGTACGTCCACCGGAATGTACCGGTCGATCCCCTTCAGCACGTTGTAGCCCTGCTTGAACGACCCTCCAGAAATCGAGCACGCCCCCATGGAAATCAAATACCGCGGCTCGCCCATCTGGTTATTAAGCCGGACCACCTGCGGCGCCATCTTCTTTGTCACAGTACCGGTAA
>JBOGLX010000105.1:0-39835 GCA_050745765.1 Occallatibacter sp.
GCCGCATAAGCGCTAACTTGTTTGTTGCACTGACAGCCTAGCTGTGGTAGCGTTGGATGCATGATGACCGCCAATGCCGCCGACGAGGATTGGAATCTCCTGCTTTCCTTTTTTCCACCGGACTGGAGAGAGTTGGCGAAGGTGACGAAAGCACTGAAAGGCCTGCGTCAGGATAAGTCCGAAGAAAACTACATTCGTACGCTTCTGCTGCACCTCGGATGCGGTTTTTCGATGCGAGAGACGGTAGTGAGAGCCAGCCAGGCCAAGCTTGCGGAACTTTCCGACGTAGCTTTGCTCAAGCGGCTGCGCAAGAGCAAGGATTGGCTGTATCGGCTTTGTTGTGCGCTGTTTGAGGAACGAGGCTTTCCGACCGAAGCAGCCTCGCATCGCTCCCTACGCTTGATCGATGCAACGGTGGTCAAGGAGCCCGGACAGACGGGCAGTCTGTGGCGGATTCATTACAGTTTTCGATGGCCTACACTGGCTTGCGACTATTTCAAGATTACGGCCACGGAGGGAAAGGGAAGCGGTGAATCGCTACGGCAGTTTCTCCCTTGCACTCCCAGGATTACGTTCTCCTAGATCGCGGCTACTGCCATGCCAGCGGCATCCATTATGCCTCCAGCAAAAAGGCCTATCTTATCGTCCGACTCAATCCGGATGGCATTCTTTTGCAGGCGCCGGATGGATCCAGATTCGGATTGTTGGAATCCTTGAAATCCATCGGGACGGCAGGGCAAATGGGACAATGGGAAGTTTTGGTCCCCTTCGAAGACAATGCCCCGGTATCAGCCCGGCTCTGCGCGGTTCGCAAGAGCCAAACTGCAATCGCGCTGGCCCACAAAAAGCTCCGGCGCTATGCTTCCAAGCATGGCACCCAATTGCAACCTGAGACGCTGATCTACGCGCAATATGTCGTGGTTTTGACAACCTTTCCCAGAGAAGAATTTCCTCTGGAACAAGTTCTTGAGCAGTACCGGTTTCGCTGGCAAATCGAACTGGTGTTCAAACGCTTCAAGCAAATCGCCCAACTCGGCCACCTGCCCAAATACGATGAAGACAGCGCCCACGCCTGGCTTTATGGAAAGCTGTTCGTCACCTTGCTCACCGAGAAACTCATCCGGCATGCCGACGCCATTTCCCCCTGGGGATTCCCGTTGGCGCACCAAGCGCCCTCCCAGCCGGTGGCGTGAGTTTTCTTTCGCGTTTCACCAGATTACCGAGGCTATCGAACCGCCCCTTGCGCTCGACGACATGCTGGCAAACTGGGGACAGATCGCCAAACGCTTGGCAGAGGCGCCGCGCCAACGCAAATTGCAGGAGCAAGCATTCTCATAAACAAGTTAGCGCTTATGCGGGTCCGCCAGGCCTGCCGGGTCCGCCTTCGGCCATGCGCATGAGGTTCACCGTGGCTGCCGTGAATACGCCGTTCTGCAGCGAGCCGTCGACGCGCACCATATCTCCCACCTTTACGTCGGCGAGAGTAATGGGGTTGCGCCGCTCGCGGAAGTCGGTATTCTCGTTGGCGACGAACGTATGCGACGCATTGTCTTCCGAGCCCATCAGCGTTACCTTGACGCCGTCTACGGCCGTCACTCGGCCCATCAGCCAGGTTTTGCCGTAGCTGGCAGCCATCTCTTCCATGCGCTTGGCCATCTCCGGGTCAAGCTGCGCGATCATCACGGCGCCCACCGATTTGGCGGAGGCATCGACCTCGCCACGAGCGGCGATGGCGTCGCCCACTTTGATGTCGCTGGCCTTGATCTGCTCCGGAGGATTGCCGCCGCGGCCCATGCCGCCGCCGCCGTTCATGCCGCTGCGCCGACCGCGTCCGCCGCCCATGCCCGCGCGCATCTTCACGATTCGGGTATTCGCGCTGTAGTTCACGGTGTAGGTCTCGCCCGCGAACGACTTAATGGTGAAGTGATCGGGAGCGATCGCGGTCACCGTCCCGGTGACCCCGCGGCCCATCATGCCCATGCCGGGGCCCATGCCGCGGCCCATGCCGCCGCCCATGCCGCGCCCGCCGCGCTGGCCGTAGGCGCCTCCATTTTGCGCAGGCGGCGTGGAGTTCTGACTTGAACCCGAATCCTGACCATAGGTAACGGCGCAGAACGCCAGCCCCAAGACGATGGCAAGCGGCAATCGTATCCTCATGACTTCTCCTGTTGGCTGCCGTGGCAGCCCTATGCCAATAGACGGTGGAATCGCCGCACAGGACGACCACAGGCAGGCTGCACGCCCTGGTTCTCTGACCACATGAATTTGTTCCGGTTTAGATCTGAGCCATCCCAGGTTAGGCGCAAAAACAAAGACGCGCCGAACCTGGGGCACCCAGGATTTGGTGCATCATCAAGCGGTCAGGAACCTGGTGCAGTTCCAGAGATGCTATGCTCCAACTGTCGTGGCTTCCCACCCATGCGACAGAAAAGAGTCGCATGGATGGGGGCACAAAGTTTTGGGTAAGACAGCCAGCTTAGGGTATGGCAGCCATGGGACGGCCATAGAGAAGTTCCAGGACTGCTAAACTCAACCTTCGTGGCATCCCACCCATGCGACAGAAAAGAGTCGCATGGATGGGGCACAAGGTTTTGGGTAAGACAGCCAGCTTAGGGTATGGCAGCCATGGGACAGCCATAGAGAAGTTCCAGGACTGCTAAACTCAACCTTTGTGGCATCACACCCATGCGACGGAAAAGAGTCGCATGGATGGGGCACAAAGTTTTGGGTAAGGCAGCCAGTTTTGGGTAAGGCGACCAGCTTTGGGGATGGCAGCCTTGGAACAGCTATAAAGCGTTTGCCCGGCTGGCTTACTGCGATCGCTGCTCGGTCATCAGTTGCTGGAAGGCAGGGATGTCGCGAAGGCCCGCGAAACTGCTGTCCTCGGCGATCTTTCTGGGGCTGGTGAACCCCTCGCTGAGCGCCAGCCGCAGATAACCGATGGCCTTGTCCGCCAATCCAGCCCGCACACAGCCCTTGGCCATGTAGTAGTTCATGGCGCCTCGCTCTTGAATCGAGGCGGCGTCCTCCACCATCGACCCGCCGCGCTCGTCGAAGATTTGGGGATCGAGCCCCAGCGCCAGCTTGTACTCTTCCCAACCCTGTTTGTATTTTCGCCGGGCCAACAGGTTGGTGCCCAGGTTCTTGGCCACCAGCGCCGAGGTCGGATCGAGCTTGAGCGACCTTTTGTAAAAGTGCTCGGCCTTGCGGTAGTCCTTCAGAGAGTCGTAGACCGTACCCAGATTGTTGACCACGCGCGCGTTCCGGGGATCGAGGCGCAGGGACTCCTTGTAGCACCGCATCGCATCCTTGGTGTCGAACATCAGTTGATAAGCGATGCCCATCTTGTTCCAGACGGCCGGGGAATCCTTGGGGGCCTTCTTATACTGCGCGATCGCTTCCTGGTAGCGCTGGTGAGCGAGCAGCGCGTCGCCAACCTGCTCGGGCGTGGGATCGAAGGCTTGGGCGGGCGGCTGTTGAGCCGCGGTTGGGGTTGGGGGCGGGACATCCGTCGCTTCGCGGTTGCGGAGTTGGGCGGGGAGAAAGAGCGGCTCGGTGAGGAAAACCGCAAACAAAACAGCCATTGCCGGCATCGGCCGGTGATGATCGACTCGGCACATATTCCCTCCTTGCGAAGGAAGCGACGATCGTCTGTTTGGAATTAGAAGCCTCATTCAACGATTTCGTCAACTCTAACCCTGGTGAAGCATCAATAAAGTGAGCCAAGTCACCCGGCCTGCCGGTTCGTTCCCGACAGCGGAGTACACTGCAAAGCGGAGGACTGGAACCATGACAATGACCTTCTCAGGGACCGTTTCAGGGGCGGTTTCAAGCGCAGCGGCTGCCCTGGGCGCGCGATTCAGGTCAGTGCGCCGGCGCACCCTCACCCTGGCCGAGCCCCTCACCGCGGAGGACATGATGGTGCAATCCTGTCCGGAAGCCTCGCCCGCCAAGTGGCATCTGGCCCACACCGCATGGTTCTTTGAGTCCTTCATTCTGCGGGACTACCTTCCCGGCTACCGCCTGTTTAACGCGGATTTTCCGTGGCTCTTCAACAGCTATTACCAAAGCTTTTCGGAGTTCCCGGAGAAGCGGCTGCGTTCGTCGTTTTCGCGCCCCGGCCTGGATGAAATTCTGGCATTCCGCGAGCACGTGGACGAGGCCATCGAGCGCCTTCTCGAATCGGATCCCGCTCCGGAAGCCCTTCTGCGCATCGAGCTGGGCGCGAACCACGAAGAACAGCACCAGGAGCTGGTGTTAACCGATATTCTTCACGCATTTTTCACCAATCCGCTGCGCCCGGCTTACCTGTCGGAGGCGCAATTCGCGCCTGGAAAGGCGGAGACGCCCACGCCGCTCACATTCATCCCCTTCGATGCGGGCCTGCGCGAGGTTGGCCACGCCGGCTCCGGCTTCTGCTTCGACAACGAACTCGCCCGTCACCGCGTCTGGCTCGAAGCTCATGCGCTGGCCAACCGCCTTGTAACCGCTGCCGAGTTTGCCGATTTCATTGCCGACGGCGGCTACTCGCGGCCCGAGCTCTGGCTGTCCGCCGGCTGGGACGCGGTCGAGGCCAACGGCTGGCGCGCGCCGCTCTACTGGAACAATATCGACGGCGGCTGGCGCATCTTTACCCTCCGCGGCGAGCTGCCGTTTGAGCGGCTGGCCCACGCGCCCGTAAGCCACGTAAGCTACTACGAAGCCGATGCTTTCGCCCGCTGGGCCGGCCATCGGCTGGCTACCGAGTTCGAGTGGGAAGCGGCCGCGGAATCCCGGCCCATCGATGGCAATCTTCTCGACAGCGGCGCACTCATGCCCCTTGCTTACGCCTCACCGATTGAACACCCTGATCGCGGGGAGGGCCATAACCAGTTGGCGCCGGACGACCATAGCCAGTTGCCCGGTCAACTTTACGGCGATGCGTGGGAGTGGACCTCGAGCGCGTATCTGCCCTATCCCGGCTTCAACCCGCTTCCCGGCTCACTGGGCGAGTACAACGGGAAGTTTATGAGCGGGCAAATGATTCTGCGCGGGGGGTCGTGCGCTACGCCGGCGGCGCACATTCGGTCGAGCTACCGCAATTTCTTCCCGCCGGAGACGCGGTGGCAGTTTTCGGGGATTCGGCTGGCGCAGTGAGGTGGGTCCGAGTGCGGCAGCAGGAACACATGGCCGTGCATCGTCCCTCAGGGGCTAAAGCCCCTTTGATTCTGCTGAGATTATGTACGGGCTGAAGCCCGTACCCTTCAACGGATGGAGTTTTTCCGCAGCCTGTGAAAACCTAACCTAAGCTTGCCGAAGGGCCGTGCCGTGTTGCAAGACTCGCTTAGATTGGAGATACCCAATGAGCGAAACAGCCGATAAAGTTGTGCGGAGCGAGGCGGAGTGGCGGGCGGCGCTGACGCCGGAGCAGTACCGCGTGCTCCGGGAAAAGGGCACGGAGCGGCCTTACACCGGGGCGCTGACGGAAAACCATGAGACCGGCAACTATCACTGCGCCGGGTGCGGGGCGTTGCTGTTTCTCTCCGGGGCGAAGTTCGACTCCGAGTGCGGCTGGCCGAGCTTTGTGATCCCCGCGGACTCGAAGGCGGTCGAGGAGCATGAAGACCGGACTTATGGGATGCTGCGGATCGAGGTGACCTGCGCGCGGTGCGGCGGACACCTGGGACATGTTTTTCCGGATGGGCCGGGGCCGACCGGGCTGCGGTACTGCATCAACTCGGCTTCGCTGACGTTTACGCGCGAGGGGAAATAGAGCATTCCTTTTGCTATAGAGTGCGGCGCCAGCCCACCCTAAAAACAAAAACGCGGCGAGGGTGGGGCACCCATAGTGGAAGTAGCGAGCCATTAAACGAACGGCGATTTGGTTTATACGGAATTGGCTTGGGCCGCGCGGCGCTCATCGAGAAAAGCCTGCAAAATCAGGGTAGCCGCTACTTGATCGACGACGCGGCGATGCTGCCGGCGCGGGTGGCCGGCCTGATAGAGGATCTGGTGCGCCTCATGGGTGGTGAGGCGCTCGTCGCGGAAGTCGATGGGCAGGCCGGTGAGTTCGGCGAGCTCGGCGGCGAAGGCGCGGGTTTTGGCGGCTTGGGGGCTTTCGTCGCCGGAAAGATGCAGGGGAAGGCCGACGACGAGGGCGGCTGCGGCGAAGCGGCGGGCGAGGCGGGCGAGCGAACGGAGGTCTTCGCGGCGGTTGCGGCGGCGCTCGAGGGTGAGCACGGGCTGGGCGGTAAGGCCGAGCTCGTCGGAGACGGCCACGCCGATGCGGCGGTTGCCGACGTCGAGGGCCAGGAAACGGGGTTGGGGGGTCTGGTCCAAGCTGTGCCTTCGGACTTCAGATTAAAGCCAAAGGCCTGGGTGAAACGGCCTTGAATGTGGCGCGAACGTTGGTGCATCCCACCCATTTCACGATGAAACTGTGAAATGGATGGGGCACGGGGCTTTAGAGGCGATTGACTCGCTGAGGACTGGGTTCAACCCAAATCGCGAGAAGACCGAGGCGCCGGAACGCACAGCTATCTGCATCGATTTGCACCGGATAGAATCGAAAGAGGGAAGGTCCCGTGGGGGATTTTTTCGTCTTTACAGGTGTGAAGGAACCATAGCGGCAGATGGCGGCGAGGAAACCGAAGAGCCGAAAAAAGAAGGGCCTCGGCGTTGCGGGCTTGTTCATTGCGGCTCTGCTGGCAGCGCTGGCGGGAGCGGCCGGGGCTGCGTGGCTGATCTTGATGCCGTTTGGCCCGGCAAAGGCAACGCTGGTGAACATCGCGCCCGGCTCATCGGCGGAACGCATCGGGCGGGAGCTCGAAGAAGCGGAAGTGGTGCGCAGCCGGTTCGCATTCGACGCGGTGCGGTTGTGGAAGCGGGGCACGCTGAAGGCGGGGTTCTACCGGTTCGAGGGGCCGGCCACGCCGCCGGAGGTCTATGGGAAGATCGAGCGCGGCGAAGTTTATACCATCGCGGTGACGATACCCGAGGGCGCCAACGTCTTCGGCATTGCCACGCGGCTGGCGCAGGCGGGCCTGGGCTCGCGGCAGCAATTCCTGGAGACGGCAGTGGAGCAAGTGGGACTGGTGGCCAATCTCGATCCGGAAGCGAAGAGCCTTGAGGGTTACCTGTTTCCGGACACGTACCGGTTTTCGCCGGACGCGACGGATGAGCAAATGGCGGCGGCGATGGTGCACCGCTTCAGGGAAGTGGCGGGAGAGCTGGGATTGAACGGGAATGTTCACCGGGTGGTGACGATTGCCTCGCTGGTGGAGCGGGAGACGGCGGTGAATGCGGAGCGGCCGCTGGTGGCGAGCGTCTTCGAGAACCGGCTGGCCAAGAAGATGCCGCTGATGAGCGACCCTTCGGTGATCTACGGGCTGGAACTGGCAGGGCGCTGGACGGGCGCAATCCATGAGAGCGACCTGAGCTTCGATACGGCTTACAACACGTATCTTCATGCGGGTCTGCCGCCGGGGCCTGTGGCGAATCCTGGGATTCCGTCGTTAAAGGCGGCGATGGACCCGGCGGAGACGAAGTATCTCTACTTTGTCGCCGCGGGGATGGATCCGCAGGGCAAGTCGCTGTTTGCGGCCACGCTGCGGGAGCAGAACAAAAACGTGGCCGGGTACCGGAAGGCCGAGAAGCGAGCGGTTAAACGATGAAGACGCTTCGAAGAATAATGGCCGCCGCGGGTTTGGCCCTGCCGCTCATGATTTCCGGGTGCCAGCTCTTCCCGACGACGCGCCACCTGCCTGTGCCCAAGGCTCCGGGGCTGGTCGAGACCAAGACGCCGGAGCAACTGGTGGCGCTGGTGAACCAGCGCTGGGACGCGCTCGAATCGCTGACGGCTACGGTGGAGATTCAGGCGACGCAGACGAAGACCGACCTGGGCGTGTCGAAGACCTGGCCCAGTTGCCATGCGCAGATCGTGATCGGCAAGCCCGAGAAACTGCGCGTGTTCGGAACGTTCTTTGGGGTAGAGGCGTTCGATATGGGGAGCAACGGAGATTCTTTCACGCTGAAGATACCGTCGAAGGGGATTGCGTACGAGGGTTCGGACACAGCGAAACCAACGCCGGGATTGACATGGGAGAACCTGCGTCCGCCGTTCTTCTTCAATGCCCTGGTGGTGCGTGGAGTGGACCCGGCGGACCATTATTTTGTGACCAACAACACGGTCACGATGGAGGATGTGAAGAAGAAGCATCTTTTCGCGATGCCCGAATACATTCTGAACATTGACCAGGTGAATGCGAGCAGCCCGGAGGAGACGGCGGTGCGCACGGTGACGTTTCACCGCGACGACATGCTGCCCTACTCGCAGGAGATCTACGACAACGAGGGGAACCCGGAGACGCACGTGATCTATAGCGCGTACCAGAACTTCGACAAGGTGCAGTTTCCGACCGTAATCACGATCGAGAACCCGGAGGCGGGGATCGAGCTGGTTCTGACGGTAAAGAGCGTACACGAGAATGTGCCGGTAAAAGACGACCAGTTTGAGGTTTCGATTCCCAAGGAGATCAAGGTCGTCCATCTGAAGTAGAGAGGCGGGCCAGCGCCTGACCCTCGATCCCTGCATCTGTTACACTCGCTGCGTCCCTCCACGATGCTATTCAAGGCCCTCAGCGCGGCTGTGTACGGAATCGACGCCAACCTCATCGATGTGGAGGTGGACTATAGCGGCGTAGTCGCGGAGAAGGACGTATTTCACACAGTGGGGCTGCCGGACGCGGCGGTGCGCGAGAGCCGCGACCGGGTGAAAGCGGCGATCAAGAACTCGGGCTACCTGATTCCGCCGACGTTTATCACCATCAACCTGGCGCCGGCGGATTTAAAGAAGGAAGGCTCCGGGTTCGACCTGCCCATCGCGGTGGGGATTCTGGGAGCCTACGGCGCGCTCAAGACCAACGACCTAGGCCGGTTTTTGCTGGTGGGCGAGCTCGGTCTCGATGGCAGCCTGCGGCCGATTCCGGGGATGCTGCCGGTGGCGATCCTGGCGCGGGAAAAAGGCATTCCGAACCTGATTCTGCCGGCGGCGAACGCGGCCGAGGCTGCGGTCGTCGAGGGCGTGAACGTCTATCCGGTTTCGTCGCTGACGGACGTGCTGGATTTGCTGAACGGTGCGGTGGTAGGGGTGATCCAGCGGGAGCCGTTTCGCGTGGCGACAGAGACGCTGCTGAACGAGCTGCAGCACTTCAGCGTGGATTTTTGCGACGTACGCGGTCAGCAGACGGCCAAGCGTGCCCTGGAAGTGGCGGCGGCCGGGAGCCACAACATTCTGATGATCGGGCCGCCGGGGTCGGGCAAGACCATGCTGGCCAAGCGGCTGCCGTCGATCCTGGCGCCGCTGACCTTCGAAGAGGCTCTGGAGACGACGAAGATTCACTCCGTGGCTGGGGTGCTGGACGCGGCGGCCGGCCTGGTGACGCAGCGGCCGTTCCGCTCGCCGCACCATACGATTTCGGATGCAGGCCTGATCGGCGGCGGGATTGTGCCGCGGCCGGGCGAGGTTTCGCTGGCGCACAACGGGCTCCTGTTTCTGGACGAGCTGCCGGAGTTTCCGCGCAACGTGCTCGAAGTGATGCGGCAGCCGCTCGAGGACCATACGGTAACCATTGCGCGGGCGTCGATGTCGCTGAGCTTCCCGGCGCGGTTCATGCTGGCGGCGGCCATGAATCCGTGCCCGTGCGGGTACTTCAACGACAAATCGCGGGAGTGCTTGTGTACGCCGCCCATGATCCAGCGTTACGTGGCCAAGATTTCCGGGCCGCTGCTGGACCGGATCGACATTCATATCGAGGTTCCGGCGGTGCAGTATAAGGAGCTGCGCGGGGGCGCGGCGGCGGAGGGGTCGGCGCAGATTCGCGGGCGCGTGATGGCGGCGCGGGAGCGGCAGCGGGAACGTTTCAAGAAGCAGGGCGAGAAGATTTTCGCCAACGCGCAGATGAATACGCGGCAGATTCGCGCCTACTGCGAGCTGGGCGCGGATGCGGAGCGGCTGCTGGAGCGGGCCATGCAGCAGCAGGGGCTGACGGCGAGGGCGCATGACCGGATTCTGAAGGTGGCGCGGACGATCGGCGACCTGGAGGGCGCGGAGCATCTGACCGTCGCGCACCTGGCCGAGGCCATCCAGTACCGGACGCTGGATCGGAGCTACTGGGCGTAGACGGGTCGTGTAGAGACGTGCAGCCCTCCCAGGTCCCAAAGGGGGTCGTGGGGCACCCGCACTTCGTCGAGGGCACGCGGCGAAGCTTCTCATTCTATTGACATCCCCGGCAACCGGCGGATTACTTTGGATTCTTAAAATCCTCTCAGTCTTGGCCGATAACCGCATTGACTGCGTGAGAAACCTCTCATGCACGTCGGAAAGGTTGGGGTCATTCATGCCGGAGACGGTTTTGAAGTCCGGATGGGATACATTTCCGGTGGCGGCGCCTTTTTTGGGCTTTTTGCTGGCGGCGATATTTCGAGTGGACGAGCTAATTGCTTCGCCCAACCGGGGGAGACGGCGGGCGCGGCCGCCATGTGGGGTGGGCGAGGATGGGGAGCCGCTGCTCTCCGATCCGGATGGGCGGCTGTGGCGCACGCCCCGCGAAGGCTGAGAGCCGGACGCAATTTACCAGACGCAATTTACCAGAATGGTGCGCCGCCGTCCGGGGCCTGGCTGAGTGCAAAGGAGAGAAGCAGAGCCGGGCTGGATTTTCCATGCCGGAACGTGCATATACGGTTGAATATAGGGCAGTTGCAAGGGAAATTGCACAGGCAAAGTTGGGGATGGGCATGGAGGGGCAGGAGGAATCCTCCGACCACCGCAAAATAAAGTTGACCTCAGGGCGGTGGGAGTGTACATTCTAGAGAGCCATCCACAAAGGGCAGATTGCGCAGTGCGGTCGGGTGTGCCCATCAGCCATTTCCAGCATCATATCTTTGAGCAGTAGGTCACACTTTGATGCCTCGGCGCGTTTGGATATGCCGGAAGTGGAATTACGGGGCGCGAGAATTCCCGCGGCTGTGACCTTTACTCCCGATAGACATTATTCCGCTTGATCTCACCCCGATCGTGCGCCAAGATTTTGAACTGGATGAGCCCTTAGCGCGTCTAAGAGGTGAGAACGGACAATTTTGGAGCGGCTTCCATTTTATGGGCTACTCCGTCTGCACCGGCGGCGCCAAGTAGTACCGGCCGGGCAGGGACCACAAGAAGGAGAGACTCGCAATGCGTTCCGATTTGGTATTTGGGGCACTATCTCACGTGTCCAATCGCTACAAGCTCTGTCAACTGGCAAGCAAGGCAACCCGGAAGCTGCACAAGCCGAATTCAAGGCTGCAGGACACGACGAACGAAGTTTTGAGCCGCTTCCAGACCTCGAACCCTGGAGTTGCAGGGCCTGTTGAAGCGCCTGTGGCGCAGCGGGTCGAGCGGCGGCGCGCCGCCTAACCTCCTACTTCACGGAGTAGCTGCACAAGGCAACCGATTGAGGAGACTGTCTTTCAAAGAAAGGTCTCCGCGTCCCCCGGTGTCTGATCTCAGGACTTGTCTCAGTACTTGGGGTTCGAGCAATGCGGGAAGGCCCGGCTTGCGCCGGGAGCATTGCTCGAACCCCACTCCGTACTTTCCAGGAGTACGTCCCTTCCTCCCAACACTTCTCCAACATCCCGCCTTCACGCAGGTACACATGACGATTGCCGAACTAAAAGAAAAAAACATCACAGAGCTGAGCCGCATCGCGCGGACCCTTGAAATCCCTGGAACCAGCGGCCTTCGCAAGCAGGACCTGATCTTCAAGATCCTTCAGGCGCAGAGCGAAAAAGAAGGGCACATCTTCGCCGAGGGCGTGCTGGAGATTTTGCCCGACGGTTACGGCTTTCTGCGCTCGCCGGACTACAACTATCTTCCCGGCCCGGACGACATTTACGTTTCGCCGTCGCAGATCCGCAAATTCGATCTAAAGACCGGGGACTCGATCAGCGGCAACGTAAGGCCGCCGCACGAGGGCGAGAAGTATTTCGCGCTGGTCAAGATCGAGGCCATCAACTTCGAGTCGCCTGAGGAGACGCGCAACAAGATTCTCTTCGACAATCTGACGCCGCTTTATCCTCAGGAGCGCATCAAGATGGAGACGGTGCGCGAGGGCGTCAGCGGCCGGGTGATGGACCTGCTGACGCCTGTGGGCAAGGGGCAGCGCGGCTTGATCGTGGCGCCTCCGCGCACCGGCAAGACGATGCTCTTGCAGTCGATCGCGAATTCGGTTACGTCGAACCATCCCGAGGTGGTGCTGATCGTTCTGCTGATCGACGAGCGTCCTGAAGAAGTCACCGACATGCAGCGCAGCGTGAAGGGCGAGGTCATCAGTTCCACGTTTGACGAGCCGGCGGCGCGCCACGTGCAGGTGGCCGAGATGGTGATCGAAAAGGCCAAGCGGCTGGTGGAGCACAAGCGCGACGTGGTGATTCTGCTGGACTCGATCACGCGCCTGGCGCGCGCCTACAACACGATTGTTCCGCCGTCGGGCAAAGTGCTTTCGGGCGGCGTCGATTCAAACGCCTTGCAGCGGCCCAAGCGGTTCTTCGGCGCGGCACGCAACATCGAGGAGGGCGGGTCGCTGACAATTATTGCCACGGCTCTGGTGGACACCGGCTCGCGCATGGACGAGGTCATCTTCGAGGAGTTCAAGGGCACGGGCAACATGGAGATCATCCTGGACCGCAAGCTGGTGGACAAGCGCGTCTTCCCGGCCATCGACATTCAGCGCTCGGGCACGCGCAAGGAAGAGCTGCTGATTCCGAAGGACGATCTGCAGCGCATCTTCGTCCTGCGCCGGGTGCTCAATCCGCTTTCGCCGGTCGAGGCGATGGAGCTTCTGATCACGCGCCTCGAAAAGGTCCGCAACAACGCGGAGTTTCTGCAGAATATGAACCAGTTATAGAGACTGAAGGCCGGACGTGTAATTTACTCCGAAGGGTTTGACTTTGCGAAAAATACCGGCCTGGAATTGACGCAATCCCAGGTGGCGCAGTAACTGGTCTGCTCCTTATCTTCATGCCTTACCTTCCCGATATGTGCTCGTCCCGTCACGGTGCTGGATCGGGCAAGCTGCCTGAGAGGGCTCGCGTCAATCGAATCTGGCGAATCTGGACTGGAACCATGGGACGAAATCTGATCCTCTTCACGGCGTTGGCGCTCGCGGGCTCGGCAGTGTGCGTCGCGCAGGATAAGGGTTACTGGCGCGCATCTAGCAACACGGCCCAATCGATCACCAGCGACATCGCGATCTCCGATACAAAGCTGACCATCGACTTCAACGGATTTCCGCTGGTTGCGGTGCGCGCGCTGAAGCCGGCCGAGGTGGCGTCGGTCTTCGACGCGGACGTAAACGCGAACCCCACGGGCATGCTCTACCGGGTGAGCGTGCCGGCCGAAAAGCGCTTTCTGCACCACAACACTCTTTGCGGCGGCGAAGACACGGACTGGATGGCCACGTTCGTCTCTGGCAGGACGCTGCAGGCGGCATTTTTTTCGGGGCAAGACCCGCCGGTGTTTACCATGAACGCCATCTCGAACTCGACGGCGCTGTGCGGGACCTATGTGTACTCGCGGTGAAGCGCGACGACGATGCAACCGCTTCCGGGCACGCACCCGCGAGATCAGCGTACGGTCCGCGCAGCAGATTGCAGATGCCGCCCAAACCTTCGGCCAGGAGGACGACATCACCGTGCTGACGCTCTCGTTTGCGCCGGCGTGACGATTTCGGTGTGTGGGCTCCTGGCGCCTGCCGCGGCGGTTTTGCCGATTCGCTTCTCGCTGATAAGATAGAGGGATCGTGGGGCTGTAGCTCAGCTGGGAGAGCGCCTCGTTCGCAACGAGGAGGTCAGCGGTTCGATCCCGCTCAGCTCCACCAAAGTTGGATTTTGAAGATCGACAGACCTCAAAATCTGCTTACGATCTGCGATCGAAGCGCCTAACTCCCTATTCCCTATTCCCTAGTCCCTAGTCCCTGCTTTACTACCCTCCGCCGAGGATGGAGCCGACGATGCCGCCGAGCAGGCCCCCGCCAATGCCGGCTGCCGCGGTCTGCGGCGCTTCGCCTCGCGGCAGGTACTCGGCAATCTCGTGGGCCAGGCGCGAGATGGGCAGCGTCTGCAGCCAGATTCTGCCGGGGCCCTGGAGCACGGCGAGGAAAAGGCCGTCGCCGCCGAAAATCATGTTTTTGATCCCCGGCACCATGGTGATCTGGAAGCCGACGGAGGCTTGGAATGCGCCCACATGGCCGGGGTGGACGCGCAGCACTTCGCCGGGCGCCAGGTCCTTGACGATGAGCTCGCCGGAGAGTTCGAGCCAGGCCGTGCCGTTACCGCCGACGCGCTGCAGCAGGAATCCGTCGCCGCCGAAGATGCCCGCGCCCAGCGATTGCTGGAAGCCGACGCCGATGGTGACCTGGGGGGTGGCGCAGAGAAAGCCGTGCCGGTGGACAAAGTAATCGCCGCCCTGGCCGAGCTCGACGGGCACGATGTGGCCGGGAAGTTTGGCGGCAAAGGCGACCTCGCCGGGGTACTGGTAGGCGCGGTACTCGGTCATGAAGATGCTGCCGCCGCCGGCGACGCGCTTGATGACGCCGAAGAGCCCGCCGCCTCCGCCGGCCTGGGTGTGGGTGGCCATCTGGATCGAGGCCGTCATCCACGAGAGCTCGCCGCTCTCGGAAAACACACTGTCGTTAGGGTCGAGCTGCACTTCGAGCACGGGCATGGTCGTGCCCTGAATCCGAGTCTGCATGGTGCGCCTCCTTGTCTGCACCAGTTTACAGGGCTGGAGGCACAAATGGGGCGGCGGCCGTTCCACAAGAATGGGCCGCGGCGACTGGATCCTCGATCAGATCCTCGATTGGATCCTCGATCGGACCCACCCTTTCCACCTTGGGGCCGCGGAAAGGATTGGGCGCCGGTCTGGAATGCGTGCACGGCGCCCGTCCGGAGCGGGCGCGCATTGAAGCGCTCTACTGCTTCTCGGCGATGGTCACGTTGTGGGCTTGAGCGATCTGCTCGAGCGCCCTCAAGTGTTGAGCGTAGACCGGCGCGTCCATGCGGGCGGCCTGCTGGATGGCGGAGGTCTGCGAGGAGTCCTGCTCGGTTTTAAACTCCTTTACGTCATGCTTCTGGTCCTTGACCATGGTTTCGATATAGGCCCGATCGAAGGCCGGCCCAGAGAGGGACTGCAACTGGTCAACCTGGTGTTCCTGCTTCTTGGACAGCTTGTCTTTCTCGCTGACGCCAAGTTGGGTGGCGATGGGCTTGAGCTGGTCTTCGAGCTGGTTATGGACGAGGACCATGCGCTGGCCGTAGCGCTTGACGTCGGGGCTGGGGGATTTCTGCTCGGCCAGCAGGCTCATGCGGGCTTCCAGGGCGCTCGATGCCAGGGTGTCGCGCAGAAAGACCTGGTCGCCGAAAGTCCTGGACATGGATTCCTGCATTCCCGGCACGCCTGCCTCGGAGTTCGGAGCGGTCTGGCCGGGCATCGTGGGCTGTCCGGGCTGTGCTGGCTGTCCCGGCTGTTGTCCGGGCTGGTTTGGCATACCGGGCTGGCTGCCCGGCTGCTGCGCGATGGCAACCGCGCCGGCAAAGAGCGCGGCCACCGTGAAAGTCAAAATCCTCTTGGCGGTTTGCTTGCGGTTCATGCAGCTACCTCCTTCATGGTGATGTTGAGATGTAACTCCGCGAGGAGGGTTGCCAAGCGCGGCAGACTTCGGCTCAATTTCGGTGGTGCTTCAACGGAAGGCGCTCGGGCCACTCCGGAGCCTACTCCTATCCAAACTGCCGAAAAGGGGGATTTTCAGGGGCAAATGCGTTCGATTGCGGGAATTGAGGGAAATGCGGCCATATTTTACGGACCGGCCCCATCAGTTTGAAATGGCTGTATCTTTCTTATTTAACGGTGGTTAAGAAGCATGATGACCGAAATTCGATCCTATGAAAACGAAGCCGGCGGCCATCCGGGCATTCCAGGCCCTCCGCCGCGGTTGGCTGCGGCGAAGGTGCTGGAAAGCGTCTGTGTGTAAATGGCCGGCGGGTCTATTTGCCGAACAGCGTTCTGGCGCTGCCGACCCCCGTGCAGAAGTCGTAACCGCGCTCGGAGAAGGTTCCCGAATAGTAGTTGCAGGCACCATAGGTGATGTCGTTGAAGGTGGCTCCGTAGAGGAACGGATTTTCGATCTCGGAGTAGATCTCGGTCAACTCGGCGCTGGATGAAGCGGCAAAATGGCCCGAGGCCGTGGCGGCGGCGTTGAGGATTCCGCTGATGGTGGGCGTGGCCACGCTTGTGCCGCCGGCGATCCACCAGTTGCTGGGATTCAATTCGCCCTCGTAGGGGAAGCTGTCGTAGATCCACACGCCGGTGTTGGGGTTGGCGTCGGCGGAAATGTCCGGCGTGGCCCTGGTGGGGCCGGCGTAGCGGGCAATCGGCCATTGATAACTGGGGCGCGGCTCCACCTGGCTGGCGCCGCCGCCGGCGTCGGACCAGGCGATCTCCTGGATGAGGTTGCCGGTCTCAAGGCTGCGCGCGGTGCTGGTGCCGCCGGCGGAAACCACGTTGGGCGAGGCGCTGGGGTAGATGACGCCGGCCGAGTCGCCGGCCCCGGCCACGTAAACCACGTTGGGGCCGGTAAATAGCGCGTCGTAGGCGGTCTCCGTGCTGAACTCGCTGCCGCCCCAGCTCATCGAGACTTCGCCCTTGCCTTTGGCATTCGGAGAACAGGGAGTGACCTCGGCGCAGCGGACCAGGTTGGTGGCCACGTAGACGGCGTAGAAGAGGTCGTTAAAGGAATTGGACGCCGCTTCGACCAGGTAAAGCTTTGCGTGAGGCGCCATGGCGTGCGCGTACTCGATGTCGAGCGACTCCTCGAGCTCCCAGCCGCCGGTGGGGTCCTCGGGCGGCGCGGTTCCGTCGGCGTAGACGACGGTGAAATTGCCTTCGCCGCCGGGAATGCCGAACTGCTCGGAGAAGTCCGCCAGATCGCTGGCCGCGCCAGGGTCGTCATAGGCGTCGACGATGGCGATGGACTGGCTGCCGCCCGTGGGAGTGCGGGTGGTCGAGTTGGGGTTGCAGCCGTGGATGGGCGTCACCAGCTTGTAGATGCAGGCCAGCGAGGCCGGCGTTTCATAGCCATAGCCGAGATAGGGCGGGGCCTCGGCGGGCGCCGTGGCAATGGGCACGATGAGGCGGATGTTGGTGTGCGCGCGCACGCCGAGATCGCCGGGCTGGGCTTGGCTGGAGGACGGAATGACGAGCTTGTGGCGGGCGGGCGCGATTCTGCCGGACTGAGCCGCGGCCGGGGCCGAGAGACAGAGCGAGGCCGCAAGTAGCGCCGCCAGGGCGACGGCGGCGCGCCCGAGAAATGCCGGCCGGCGATGGAGCGGCGGGTTGGTGCTGCAATCCTGACCAGGTCTGCGAATAGAAAGTGGATACATCGAGTCACCTCCGACGAGACGTCGTTTGCATGGAACGGTGGGAGAGCAAGCGGATCGCCCAGCTCTCTAGCGCGCGGGAAATCCAGGAGGATTGCTGCTACTGCATGTGTCTTCTTTCTTGTGAGGGTACTTCGGATCCGGGGTCAGGCCGGGCTGCGGCAAGGACTTCAAAAGCCGGCGCTCAAGAAAGGCAGCGCCGCGGAAAACAGCGGCAAGAGACCGCCGCTGGACGAGGGAATGGTATGCAGCCGGTGGGACGGGAGTCAAGAACTTCCTGTTGCTGTTCGGCATTCGGGGGTTACGGACGTCCCTGCCAGGCCGTCTGGAGATTGGCGAAGCAATGGCGCCGGAATTCGCTTGACCTTGTAGTCACCTACAGGGTTTAGGCTTAAATCATGGAAGGACTGACAAGAGGCCAGCTTGCGAAGCGGAGCCAGATCAACCCGGAAACTGTGCGCTTTTACGAGCAGGAAGGATTGCTTGCAGCGCCATTGCGGACGGCGTCCGGCTACAGGAAATTCGCGGAGGCCGAGGTCGGCCGGTTGGCGTTTGTAAAGCGCGCCAAAAGCCTCGGATTCTCGCTGGGTGAGATCCGCGAGCTTCTCAGCTTTCAGGATGAACATGCCGACGCTTGCGCCGAGGTGAGAGAGCTTCTGAAAAAGAAGCTGGCCGTGGTCCACGAGAAGCAGTCGGAACTGGAGAAATTGGAGGTCCATCTTCGTTCCGCGCTGCGCAAATGCAACCGGGCGCTGGTGCGCCAATCGCAACAGCGCGAGCCCTGCCCGGTTCTTAACCAGATGGCTGATTCCAACGCGCACAAGGATCACGGAGGTCCCCATGCCTGAACAGACGATGCCCATGCCAGAAGAGAGTTGTCATTCGAGAGACCTGGCCTGCGGACGAAGTGCTCTGCTGTTCTGGGGCCTTCCTGGGGTGGCTCTGATTGTTGGCGCGGACTGGCGGCACGGCCTGCTCCTTTGGATCCCCGCTTTCCTGGCGATGGGGGTGGCCTGTCTCGTAAACGCGGCGCGATGCGGCAGAGTGCACTGCTACGTCACGGGGCCGCTCTTCCTGCTTGCGGCAGTCTATGCCTCCCTGTCGGTTGCCCATCTCGTGCCGATGCCAGCCGTCATTTTCCTCCTTTCCATTGTCGCCGTTCTTGTTCTTGCCAAGTTGGCAGAATTCCCTCTCGGAAGATACCGAAAGAGAGCTTAGGAAAGGATCGGATTCATGACTGTGCGCTCGGCAGGTTCCCGCATCCGGATAGAAGTTCTCCATTTCGAGGATTGCCCCAATCATTTGCCAACCGTGGAGAGAATCAACGCGGTTCTGCGCGAAGAGGGCTGGAGCGCGGACATCCGGGAAGTTCCGGTGCCCGATTTTGAGACCGCGCAAGACGTAGAGTTTCTGGGCTCGCCTACGGTTCGAATCAACGGTCTCGACGTGGAGCCGTCAGCGCTGAGCAGGCAGGATTTCGGATTGTTGTGCCGCAGATACCCGGAAGGAATCCCTTCCCGCGAGCTCATCCGGACCGCCGTCCGGTCAGCACTTATGAATGGAGGACCGGTAAAGTGAAGCAAACGCGACGGTACAAAATCAGGCGGTCAAAGATCTAGACGAGCTTTGCGCCGGCCATTTTTTCGAGGATGCGGACGGGGGCCGAAGCCGGCGTGACCATGGCGGCGGGATCGACCACAAAGGTCTGCTCCAGGGCGTACTGGCCGGCGAGGACGGCGTGGGGGACGGTTTCGGTGTAGACCATCCAGCTTGAGCCGGAGGGAAACTTGATGCTCTCGCGGGCGCAGGTGCTCTGAAAGTTCGCGTCTTCCTTCATGGCGTTGTGGAGCTGCATCATGAACTGGTCATAGGGGGAGCGCTTTAGCTGTGGGAGCAGCTTATCGAGGCCGACGGCGAGGGCGGCACGTTTTGCGGCTTTGGCGATTGCGCCGTCGGGGTGCGGGACGGCGAGCTTGCCGGGAGTAAAGGCGCCGACGACACTGGCGAAGGGCTCGCCAACCACCCAGTCGCGGGTGCGCGTGGGATGAATGTTGTGGAAGAAGCGCAGGATGCGCCCGCCGCGCGTGGGGCGGGTGGGAAAAGCGTCGGTGTGCAGGAGGTCGTTGCGGCGGCGGGTGGGCAGGTCGCGGCCCTCCTCTTCAACAGGGCGGAAGCTGGCGTAGTCGAGACGCCAGCGGCGATCGTAGGGCGCGAGAAAGCTGGTGAGGAAGATGTCGATGCTGTCGGAGTAGCGGCGCATGATGGCGTGCAGCTCGGCGACTTCGGCGGGCGAGGCGGTTTGATCGACGCCGCTGAGGCTGTCCATGTTCGGGTTGTGGGCACCGGGCTTGTAGGCGATGTTTTTATGGAGCGCGCTGCCGGTTTGCTTCTGGCCGATGAGGAACTGGAGGTCGGCGGCAGAGATGGGGACGGGGGTTTCGGGGAAGTAGAGGATAGCGCCGGCTTCAAGCTGTGCGCACCACTCGCGCAGTTGCGGACTGCACCGCAGCAAGCTGGCGGCCGTCTCCTTATTCGGAGCGCCGTTCAGGACTTCGTTGAGAGCAATGTCCAGGTCTGCGAGCGGGATGGAGTGCACGGGCATGGAGCTTACCTTACTTGCGCAATTTGATGAGCTTGGCGCGCACCCAGAGCGTGCCGAAGACGGGCAGAGCAATGGCCAGCATGACGAGGCCGGCGGGTAGCGCCATGTAGCGGTAGGTCACGGTGTAGCTGACGTGGTGGCCGAGGATCTGGTTCCAGACCAGCAGGGACATGATGGCCAGGAAGAGCGTGGCGAAGAAGGTGAAGAAGGCCGCGGCGAAGGCGAGCAGCAGGCTGGTGAAGAGGCCGAAGCCTTCGAGCGGAAAGCCGAGAAAACGTGCGCTTCCCTGGGGGACTGTCTGTGCTAATGACTGCTGGTATTGCATGGTTTTGCGCACCTCCCGGGCTACGTTCATAGACTAGAATACAGATTCATGGCGAGTACGGCGCAAATTGAATTGTGGCATGCGGAAAAAGTGGCCACGCAGACCACGGTGATCGAGGCCCCGAACGGGATTCACTACGCGAGCTGGGGCGAGACGCGGATTGCGGACGGCGACCTGGAGCGGCTGGTGGGCGCGACGCCCGCGTCGCTTTCCGCGGCGCTGAAGCATCGCGCTTACTATTTTGTGCCGCTGGCCATTGCCGATACGGGCGAGCTGATGGTGGCGCCGGGCTACAACGTGGAGCTGGGCGACCGGGCAGTTTGCCATCGCAACACGGCATTCGGGACGACGCAGGCGGTGTTTCTTTCGACGCGGCTGGTGGAAGACCGGTTCGGGCTGGCGTTCGAGTTTTTTATCAACGTGGCGCACAACTTTGTGGAGGCCGCGGGCGTGCCGGACAGCTTTTCGACGCTGGTATGGGCGCAGGCCGAGGCGCAGGTGCGCGGCGAAACCAGCCAGGACGCGTGGGAGACGCGGAGGCGGGCGCAGGAGAGCCGCAACGGGCAAAAGACCATCGACGAGCGGTCGCGGAACAGCTTTTACGAGTCGTCGTTTTCGGATGCCTTGGCGGTTTATATGTTGTCGCTGGCGGTGGATTTCGACTATCACGATCTCCGCGAGCGGGATTATCCGCTGCTGGCCGCGCCGGCGCTGGCCGAGCGGCTGCGGCACGTGGCGGGACTGTTTCCGGCCAATGCCGGATATGAGTTTCAGGTACATTACCGGCGCAAGGGCTAAGCAAACAGCGTGGCCGTCCTGGCCAGCACGTCGTCCAGAATTTCCTGGGAGACCGCTTCCACTTTCTTGGCGTTGCGGGCTTCGAGGTCCAGCACGCGGGGCTGATCGCAGCGGATCACGCCCGTTGTCTTCGTGCCTGCGAGGGGAACGGCGAAACCGATGCGGCGGGCGAATTCGCCGCCGCTCGTAATCGGCAATACCACCGGCACGCGGGTGGCTTTGTTGAACTCGGTTGGAGAGATGACCAGCACTGGCCGACGCCCGCGCTGCTCATGGCCGAGCGCTGGGTCGAGCGACACCGTATAGATGTCCCCTCGTTTCATAGCAGCTCGCGGCTGGCGGGAGGCGCATCCAGCCATTCGCGATCTTCAGCCGAAACGGGTGCCGGGTAGCTGGATTCGGCAAGGAGTTCCGCCAGGGTATAGCGAGGTGCGGGCCTGGGCTCAATCACCAACCGCTCGCCATCCACCGCAATGCCCACGGCTGCGCCGGCCCTCAAGTGGAGCAGATCGAGAATAGGCGGCGGAACGGCCAGCATGACTGAGCCGCCGACCTTGCGCAAGGTGGTCGTGTGCATAGGATCAAACCTCTCCGAATAATTATATCTAAATATAACACAAGGCCCGGCCGGAGCGGGGCCGGTTTACATGCCCATAAGCGCGAGCCGCCCGCCGCCGGTGCATAAAATCACCAGGTTCATGGCGATAAAGAGCAGGTCGTAGTGCCAGCCGGAGGATTTTTCGCCCCAGAAGCCGGCGTGCCACTTGGCGGCTTTCATGTAGATTGCGCCAAATGAGATCAGGATCAGGCCAAGCGCGGCCCACTGGGTTAGAACCCCGAGGGTGAGGCCGATGGCGGCGGCGAACTCCGCCGCGCCAAGGAAAACCGTGAATCCTACGCTGAGGCCGAGGCTCTGGGCGCGCTCGCGGGGGGATTTGAGGTGGTAGAAGCCGCTGGTTCCGAAGACCAGGGCCACGACGATGCGGAGAAACAGCAGGCTCAAGCCGACTGCGGCCGGCGCGATGGGAATCGAAATCGTCGCGGGATCTATCATTTGCGCCAGTCAACTTGCTTGATGACGAGCTGTCCGGCGACGGGTATAAGGTCGCCGGGTCCAGCGTTGGGGCCAATGAGATTCATGCGGCTCATGCATCTTCGCCATAGAGACGTCGGACTCAGTCAGATTGCCTGGCGTACCCGCGTGCGCTTGCGGAAATTGAGGACAATGGCTCCGAAGCACGAGCCAAAGGCTAACAACAGGTAAAGCAACGCAGCACCACCTTCAGCCGTGGAGACCCACCCTTCCTGATGTCCGCTGCTATTGGTCAGGATATCGAGCCCCGTCTCGTGGGCCAAAGCATCCTGAGCGAGCAATGACCCATTAGGGCCGGCAAAGAGAACCTTCACATACAAAACGAGAGCTTGCGCTTTGGTATCCAAGGCGCCGAATTTCACCACCGACGAATTGTCGGAGGTGATATACCAGATCGCCGAGGACAATTCCGCATCGGTGAATCCGGAATGGCCGCTCAGCATATCCTCCACCAACAGCCCTATCTCCGCATATCCCTTAATGCCGATGGTCGAGGCAAATTTCAAACCGAGAGAATCGATGTTGGACGTGGTGATCGATGCAACCTTGACCTCCGTGGCGGTCCAGGTCTCACCGTTAACGATGTCGCCCGCGTAGTCGTCGCAGACGAACTTCTGCAGGGGACCGCCGTCTATCCTCACTCGGTAAGGTCCGACGCTCTTGGTGCTGCCGTCGGTCGAGTTATACCACGTGCGAATGCCGAAGGCTATCAGTTTGCTCTTGGGAACCATTACCTGTACGGTCTGACCCAGCGCGGGAAGGGCGAGCCAAAACGACACCGCTCCTGCAACGGCCGTTATTTGCACAAGATTGAGCCTCATATCGACATTCCTCCTTTTCCAGGCGTTTGCCTGGGCGCCGATGGGCTTTTGCTTAGCTTCTCTGACGAGCCTAGAGGAACGGCGAATTTTGTCAAGGATGATAATTCCTGCAACCTGGCGCAAATGCGGAATAACTGCCGATGCAGGTTGTTCACGGTGGGCCGTGAAGCAGGCATCATTGCTTTCTCAGAGCCGTACACACGGAGTGCAGGGTGAATTCGAGGGAGTCGCGAGGGATGCTCTGGACGAATGGGCCGATCGCCCAGCCGAGGCCGAAGGGGATGGAGCGGGTGAGGGAGACGGACTCGATCTGCATGTAGAGGCCGCCGTCGCGCTCTTCGTAGCTCCAGTAGGTGTTGAGGCGCCAGAGAAAGCCGTGCTCCTCGCGCGGGCTGAGGGCGTGCTCGGAGGGGGTTCCGGGATCTTCGATTTCTACGATTTTCTTGCTACGCGAGATGCTGTAGCCGTGCTTGGCGTCGAGATGGCCGAACACGATGTCGCCGGTGGTTTCGAGGGTTACGGTGACGATGTGGTGCTGGCGGACGCGCATGCGAATCTGGTAGCGATTGCCATCGTGGGAGAGAACCGTTGCGCTTAGGACCTGGGGGGCGAAGCGCTGGGGATAGGCGGCGTAATTCTGCAAGAGGCGGTCGAAATCGGCGGTGGTGGCGCCGGGAACGAAAGCAGTGCCGCGCCAGTCGTGCAGCAACGCGCCGGGAAGAGATGGGCCGGGGGACGGAGTGAGGTCCTCGACGTTGGTTTCGCCGCCGCGCAGGCGCGCCCAGTCGGCGGGAGCGAGGAAGCCGTGGGGCGAGCTGTGCTGGCGGGCGAGACGAGCTTCGACTGTAGCGATGTACGCGTCGAAACCGGCTACGGCTTTCGGCGATGGTTGCACGGCGCACAAAGGCGCGGCGGAAACGAGCAGCAAAAGCGCCAGACCGGGAATGGCAAAGCGAGTGGGAACGGTCGAGAATCGGCGGCGCGCCATCAATTGCATCTTTACGCGGCGCGCCGCCGGTTAGCAATGCGCGGAGCGAGAATTATCGAGGGAGAGAACGAGGGATTATCCCCATTTCTGGCCGAGAGTCTCGAGGCCGGCGTGAGCGAGGTCTTCGGGCGTCATGGCGATGCGGAACTCGACTTCGGCGTTGAAGCCAAGGAACCACGGTTCGGCGAATTTGGGGATGTCGGAAGGACTGTCGAGGTTCACGATCAGGATCCCGCCGCGGTGGCCATGCATCTCCGTGAAGTAGGCGGCCTCGGGTTTGACGGCGTCGAGAATCTTCTTAATTTTCTCGGCGACGGTTCCGTTGCGGACGTAGGTATTGAAAGGCTCAAGGGGCAATGTGACCACCATCATCGTGCGCATGAATTACCTCCCGGCGCGGGGAATTAGCCTCGGGGGACAGGCAGGCGCCGATAGCCGCACGCTAATTGACGCGGGAGAGCGAAGTCAAATGAGAATTCTGTGAACAGTGAACAGTGAACAGTGAACGGTGAACAGTGGTCAAGAATCAGTTACGATCCATTTCCTGTTCGCTAAGTGCTATTCGCTGGTTTTCTATTCCCTATTCCCTATTCCCTACTCCCTACTCCCTATTCCCTGCTTTACTCGTCGGCTTCGATTTTGCGGCCGTGAGGGTCCTGGATGGGGCGGGTGTTCATTTTGAAGATGGCGGTGAGGGCGCGTAGCTGCTCGCGGCTGACGGTCAGCGGCTGCTCGAAGATGTACCATTGCACGTTTTCGGTGCAGGGCGGATGGAGCAGCGAGCCGGTGTAGGTCCAGTAGCCGCGGTCGCTGGGGAAGAGGCCGCCGGGATCGACCATGTCGGTGATGCGCTGGCTCGCGCCGGCCTTCGTGGGCAGGTGCGCCCAGATCTGGGCGACCGCGGCGTTGGGATAGCTCATCTCTTCGTTGAAGAGAACACCGAGCATGACGATCTTGCCGCCGGCGCCACGGTGAAGGAAGTCGACTTCCATGTCGGCGAGGCGGCCGCGGATGGCGTGCTCGCTCGGGTGGTGGAAGGTAAATTCGACCAGGTTGTAGCGGACGCCGCCGGCGACGATGAAGCTGCCCGGATCGACGTGGACGACGATGGCGTTGCCGTCGTTGGCGACAGTGACCTCGCCGGCGATGTAGTGGAACTGGATGGGCTGGAGACCGGTGTCGAGGCGCGCGCCGCGAATATCGATGGGGGACTGCTCGTGGCCTTTTTCGCAGACGCGCCAGGCGGGGTTGAGATGGCCCCATTCGAGCGCGCCGGTTTTGCCATGGTAGCTCCAGTGGGCGGTTTGCGCCCCGGCAACGGTGGTGAGGCCGAGCAGGAGAGCGGCGGTTGCGGAAAGTCGCATGAGGGTCTCCTTGAAGAGAACGGGGCAGAGCCACGATGAATTCTAAGGCATGAGACGAGGGGGACGGAAAAAGGAAAGGGAAGAGACTAACGCGCCGGGGCTGGAGGGGTTTCCCACCCATTTCACGATAAAGCCGTGAAATGGATGGGGCACGGAGTGAACGGAAGGTTGACGCGCCGGGGCTGGAGAGGCTTCCCACCCATTTCACGATAAACCCGTGAAATGGATGGGGCACGAAGTGAACGGAAGGTTGACGCGCCGGGTCGCCTACTTGGCGGCGACAGCGGCTTCGGCTTGCGTGGCGAGTTTGGCGGCTTTGTCCGTGGCTTCCCAGGTGAAATCGGGATCGTTGCGGCCGAAGTGGCCGTAGGCGGCGGTCTTCTGGTAGATGGGGCGGCGCAGGTTCAGGCTCTCGATGATTCCCTTGGGCGTGAGCGAGAAGTTGTCGCGGATGAGCTTAGTCAGCTCGGCCGGGCTGAGCTTGCCGGTGCCGAAGGTATCGACGAGAACGCTGACCGGCTCAGCCACGCCGATGGCGTAAGCAAGCTGGACCTCCACGCGCTCGGCCAGGCCGGCGGCCACGATGTTCTTGGCGATGTGGCGGGCCATGTAGGCGGCGGAACGGTCAACCTTGGTCGGGTCCTTGCCGGAAAAAGCGCCGCCGCCGTGACGGCCCATGCCGCCGTAGGTGTCCACGATAATCTTGCGGCCGGTGAGGCCGGTGTCGCCCATGGGCCCGCCGATGACGAAGCGGCCGGTGGGGTTGATGTGGTACTTGGTGTGCTCGTCGAGCCACTTGGCGGGCAACACGGCCTGGATGACGTGCTTGAGGATGTCGGCGTGGAGCTCCTCATTGGAGACGCTGTCGGCGTGCTGGGTGGAGATGACCACGGCGTCGATGCGGGCAGGCTTGCCGGGCGCTTCGTACTCGACCGTGACCTGGCTCTTGCCGTCGGGGCGCAGGTAGGGCAGCTTGCCGTTCTTGCGGACCTCGGTTAGCTGGCGGGTAAGCTTGTGGGCCAGCGAGATGGCCGCGGGCATCAGCTCGGGGGTCTCGTTGGAGGCGTAGCCGAACATCATGCCCTGGTCGCCGGCGCCGCCGGTGTCAACGCCCTGCGCGATGTCGCGGGACTGCTTGTTGATGCTGGAGATGACGGCGCAGGTGTTGGAGTCGAAGCCGTAGAGGGCGTTGTTGTAGCCGATCGAGGAAACCACGCCGCGCACGACTGCCTGGAAGTCGACGTAAGCCTCGGTGGTGATTTCGCCGGCGATGACCACGAGGCCGGTGGCAGTGAGGGTTTCGGCGGCAACGCGGCTGTAAGGGTCCTGCTCGAAGCAGGCGTCGAGGATGGCGTCCGAAATCTGGTCGGCAATTTTGTCAGGATGGCCTTCGGTGACGCACTCGGAGGTAAATAAGAAACGGTCGCTCAACTTCGAACTCCTTCCCATTGAAGGGAATCAGGTTGGAAGGCCTGTCCGGGGAAACGCGCACTCGGATGGGCCGAAGGGTGAATTTTCAGTTAGACGGGCTCGAACTTCATGCTGCGTGCATCGAGTGCCCACCCAAAGGGGCAATGCCTCAGGTTACACCCTTCATGGTAAACGGGAAGCAGCGCGGCAGACAATGGGAGTCATCGAACGGGGAGGAATGCGCGGTCAAGGGGGCTGGGGGGCTGTTGAACGGCGAGTGCGGCGTCCAGAATTGGCTCTCGACCAGCTTTCGATCAGTCCCTGACCCAGGCAAGCACGTGCAAGAGAAGGTGGTGCGCGGCGGAAAATACGGTGGAGAAGCGGGCGTGGAAAGCGCCGGAGAGCATGCTGGCGGGCAGGAGGGAGGGCCACCAGCCGGCGCGGAAACCAATGTAGCGCACCGTAAGCCAGCCGGCCGCGGCCACGGCGAGCATCAGCAGGATCGCTCCCAGCCAGCGCAAACGGATTTCGACCGCGTCGTGGCGCTGGATGCGCGCTTTGCCGACGTTGGCGGCGAAGGCAGTCCAATCGCGCTCCTCGCCGGTGGCCTGTCCGGAGGCCCTGAGAAAACGCTCGGTCCAGTCCTGGGGGTCGAGGCCGATGGCGCCGGCGTATCCGCGGACGATGCCTTTGCTCAGGATGCCGCCGGGAAGGAGGCGAAAGCGCTCCTGCTCCAGCGCAAGCAGATGGCGCTGACTGATCTTGGTAACCGCCGTTATGTCTTCCAGCGCAAAGCCGCGGGAGAGCCGCTCCCTGCGCAGGTCTTCTCCAAAGTTTCCCATCGGCGACCGAAGCACGGGTGAATCACCCCCAAGGGATTCCAAAACCACAATAAACCGGGTCGGGGTGCAGGTCAAAGCCGAATGGGGGGCCGAATGGGGGATATGTTCCTTGTTTGCACCGGGCTGGGACGGGAGGAAACGGCGTTCTGAAACGGGACTTGAAGGCCGGGACTGTTACCCTTGAAGGCGAGGGATTAAGGGGTTCTCCAATTATGCGGCATTTCTATAGCGATTTCAGAGAAGCTGTACCCACCTGTCGTGGCCTCCCACCCATGCGACAGAAAAGAGTCGCATGGATGGAGAACAGGGCTTTGGGTAAAGCAACGGTGAAACGCCTTAGCATCGTTCAAGGTGGCTTTTACTTCCACCCCAGCGACGATGAGCTGTCGCTGGGGACCCCGGAGATGAAGAAGCCGCTTAGCTGTCGCGACTTCGCTCTACGCCAATTGGAGAACCGCTCTATGGGCAGACTTCTGCCCCCTGGGAGCCCTGCACGGCCATGAACAAGCTCGTCTTCGCCAATCTGTTGCACCGCCCGCTGCGCTCGATGATCAGCGTGGTCGCGGTGGCCATTGAAGTGATCATGATCCTGTCGGTGGTGGGCATTTTCATGGGCATGTTGAACGATCAGCGCGCGCGCACCAACGGGATCGGCGCGGACCTGATGATGATGGGCTCGGGCGCCAGCATGTTCAACAGCCTCAGCTCCGCGTCCATGCCGGTGAACGACGCCATCGCCATTCGCCGCCTGCCGCACGTTGCGGTGGTTTCGCCGGCGATTCAGCACACGGTGACCACGCCGGACTCGATCGAGATCATCTGGGGCATCGACTACGCGACCTTCAATGCGCTCAAGCCGTTTGTGTATGTGGAGGGCGGGCGGTTCCAAGGCCCCGACGATGCGATTGTCGATTTCATTCTTGCCAGGGCCAATCACCTTCACCTGGGCGACACCATCGACGTGCTGGGTCATCCTTTCCGCATCTCCGGCATTGTGGAACCGGGCAAGGGCGGGCGCACCCTGGTGCCGATTGAGACGATGGGCGAGCTGATGGGCGCGCCGGGCAAGGCTTCAGTTTTCTACATCAAGTGCGACAAATCTTCCAACCAGAACCTGGTGACGGCGGAGATCCACTCGACGCCCGGCCTGCACGACAACGAAGTGTGGAGCATCGAGGACTGGCTCAGCCAGATGACGCCGAACCGGCTGCCCGGTTTCAACATCGCGGTGCGCGCGGTGACGGGGATTGCCGTGATCGTCGGGTTTCTTGTGATCTTTCAGGCCATGTACACGGCGGTACTGGAGCGGACGCGCGAGATCGGGATTCTCAAGTCGATGGGCGCCTCGAAGGCGGCAATCGTAAGCGTGGTGCTGCGCGAATGCGGTTTGCTGGCTGCGGCGGGGGTGGTGCTGGGCATTGCCGGCACCTTCGGCATACGCACGCTGATGATTCACCTGTTTCCGACGCAACATTTCGAGATCACGCTGCGCTGGGCAGCGCAGGGGGCGGCGATCGCCTTTGTGGGGGCGATATGCGGGGCGCTCTACCCGGCGTGGATGGCGGCGCGGAAGGATCCGATTGACGCGCTGGCGTACGAATGACGGCAGTGGACAGTGCACAGTGATTAGTGGACAGTGATCAGTAGTCCGTTCATAGTTCACAGTTCATAGTTCTCAGTACGCGGCAGAGGGCGGCGAATCGCCGAAAAACTGTGAACTGCGAACTGTGAACTGCCTCTGCGTGGAGGAATTGTGAGCATGGAAACGGCGAGCGCGCAGGTCGAGACTGTCCGGCTGGTGACGGTGGAGGAGATACGGGCGGCGGCGGCGCGGATTGCCGGCGTGGCCGTGAAGACGCCGCTGGTGCGGGCGCCGTTTCCGGGTGTAGCCGGCCATGGACTGCCGCGCGAGATCTGGCTCAAAGCCGAGAGCCTGCAGCCCGTCGGGGCGTTCAAGATTCGCGGGGCGGCGAACAAGATTCTGCAGCTTTCGCCGGAGGAGATTGGCCGCGGCGTGATTACCTATTCGAGCGGCAACCACGCGCAGGGCGTGGCCTACGCGGCGCGCGAGGTGGGCGCGAAGGCGGTGATCGTGATGCCGTCGAATGCGCCGGCCATCAAGCGTGCGGCTACGTTGGCGCTGGGCGCGGAAGTTGTGGATGTGGGCCTGGCCTCGAGCGAGCGGCTGGCCAAGGCCGAGGAACTGATCCGCGAGCACGGCTATGTGGTCGTTCCGCCTTACGACGACGAGAAGATTATTGCCGGGCAGGCGACCTGCGGACTGGAGATCGTTGAAGAGCTACCGGACGTGGATCTGGTGCTTTCGCCGGTTTCCGGCGGCGGATTGCTGAGCGGGATTGCTTCGGCGGTGAAGCAGTTGAGCCCGCGGACGAAGGTCTTCGGCGTTGAGCCGGAGCTCGCGGGGGATGCTGCAGAAAGCTTCCGGACGGGGACGCTGACGACGTGGCCGGCGGAGCTGACCAGCCGGACCATCGCCGACGGACTGCGCACGCAGAGCGTAGGCGTACGGAACTTTGCGCACATCCGCGCCTTTGTGGACGGGATTGTGACGGTGACGGAGGCGGAGATTCGCGCGGCGATGCGGGCGATTGTGGCCACGGCGCGCCTGATTCCGGAGCCGAGCGGGGCGGTGACCACGGCGGCGCTGCTCTACCACGCGGACGAACTGCCGGCGTACCGGAAAGCCGTGGCCGTGGTGAGCGGGGGGAACGTGGACCCCAAGCTGCTGGCTGAGGTGCTTACGGAGAAAGGAGTTTGAGTTGATGCCCGATTCGGAAAAGCGTCTCCAAAAGCGTCTCGAGGTTGGAGCAATTGTCTTCCCTGGGATCGACCAGATGGACCTGACCGGACCGTTTGAGGTCCTTTCCATGCTTCCCAACTCGGCCTTTTATTTGGTGTGGAAGGAGATTGCGCCTGTGCGCGACATGAAGGGGCTGATCCTCACGCCGGATACAACCTTAGCCGGGGCTCCGGCCCTCGATTTGCTCCTCGTTCCCGGAGGATGGGGACAGGAAGCCCTGATGGACGACGAGGAGGCGCTCGGCTTCATCCGCACGCAGGCGGCCGGCGCCCGGTACACAATGTCCGTATGCACCGGCGCCCTGATCTGCGGTGCAGCGGGCCTGCTGCGCGGCGTCAAAGCCACTACTCACTGGTCGGTGCATCACCTTCTCAAGTACTTTGGGGCGATTCCTGTCAACGCCCGCGTTGTGATTGACGGCAAGCACGTAAGCACTGCCGGAGTGAGCGCCGGAATCGACGGCGCGCTGCGCGCGGCCTCGCTCCTCGCCGATGAGCGCACCGCGCAAGCGATCCAACTCGCCATGGAATATGCGCCCGAGCCGCCTTTCAAGAGCGGAACGCCGGAGACCGCTCCTGCCGACGTAGTCGAGGCCGTGCGCGCCAGTTTCCGGCAAATGACCGGTGCGCGCCTTGCCACCGCGCAGCAGATCGCTTCCCGCCTCGGGATCGGCCCAGTCGAACGGGATTAGACTATGATTTTCTCAGCGATGAAACCCCGCAGCTTCACCTTCCGCAATCTTTTCCCCGCCCTGTTGCTGCTGTGCGCCGCATTGCCCTTGTCCGGTCAGAGGAAGCCGCAGCCGCCTCCCGGCGTCAAGGCCGGTCCGCGCGCCACTTCCCTGCGCGTGGTCTGGCTTTATATCCAGCCCGACACCAGCTCGCAAAAAGTGGCGCAGATCCAGATCGGGCGCGAGATGGTGGTTCTCGAAAAGAGCGGGCCGTGGCTCAACGTCGAGGCCAACACCGACATAGAAGAGATGACCAACGACCAGGATCAACCGATGATCGGCGGCGACGAGACGCCGCAGCCGCTCTCCGGATGGATCGAGGCCAAAGGGATTGTCGAGGAGACCAGCCCCGGCGGCGACCAGGTTCTGATGGGCGCGGCGGCCAACGAGGAGGTGCTTGCTTCGAACCCGGAGGGTCCGGCCAACGCCGCGCGCGCGGCCCAGTTGCTCTACCGGCGGCTCTACGAGATGTTTCCCAGCTCGCCGCTGGCTCCCGAGGCCGAGTGGCGCGCGGCCGACATTCAATGGCAGCTTGCCAAGGCCGACATCGCCACGCTGCCGTCATCGAAAGCCAAAGACGCCTACTTGCACGAGCAGATGGATGAAACGGCGCTGAGGAAGGTGATCAAGCAGAATCCCCACACGAAATGGGCGGCGCTTGCGGCCTTCGACCTGATCGACAACAAGCTGTGCGGGGACTGGGAGGGTTCGGCGCAGTGCCCGGAGCGCGAGTCGGACATTTACGAGAAGTACGCCGAGGATTATCCCGACGGACCGCGAACGGCCGAGGCGCTCTACGACGCCGCCTACCGGCAAGCCGTGCTGGCCAATATGTATAGCGGCAATGGGGACAATAATAAGAGCAAAAGCGCCATCGAGCACTGCACCGCGCTGGCCCAAAAGTTAAAAGATCGTTTTGCGGGCACCGATTATGCGTACCGGGCCGGTATGCTGGTGTACAAATTGGATCAAGACATTCCTGTGTTCGGGATTGACCGCGGATAAGAAGGAGCCGTCCGAGCTGCCTCCGCACTGTGCGCCGCGGTGTGACGATCTCCCGGAGGGGCGCTTGAACGCTTATTTTTTGTCCGTACTTTTGGGCATAGTGGAAGGATTGACGGAGTTTTTACCGGTCAGCTCGGCCGCCCACTTGCGTATCGTCGAAGCCCTGCTGAAAATCCCGCATGCCGACCCCTACTGGACGATGTACGGCCTCGTCGTTCAGTCGGGCGCGATCCTGGCGCTGTGCGTCTTGTTCGTGGGGCGCATTGTGGACTTTGCCCGCACCTTTCCGCAAGGCGAAGGCCGGAACCGCAACTGGATTACCCATCCTCTTTCGCTGACGCTGATCGCGTTTGCCTTTACGTCGGCGCCGGCGCTTTTGCTGCACAAGTGGAGCGAGAAAAATCTGGGCAGTCCGCGGGCGATGGCCCTGGCGCTGATCGTCGGCGGCGCGATCATGTGGGTTGTGGACGCGTGGTCGGAGCGGCAGGATCCAGACACCAACGAGGTGGAGGAGATCGGTCTGATCCAGGCCATCTGGATCGGGCTTTGCCAGGCCGTTTCGGCCATTTTCCCAGGCACATCGAGGACGATGTCAACGATTACTGCGGGGCAGATGGCAGGCCTGACGCGTCCGGCGGCCCTCGAGTTCAGCTTTCTGCTGTCGATTCCCACCATGATTGCGGCGACCTCCTGGAATTTCTGGAAGGAGATGCATTCGAGCGGGGCGGCTGCTGCCGGGGCGATTGCGGCGCAAGTGACCATGAGTCCGGAGCGGTGGGGGGTGCTGCTGATCGGGCTGCTGGTTTCCTTCGTTGTGGCGATGGGCGTAGTGGAGTGGTTTCTGTTCTGGGTGCGCAAACACGGGTTTATGATGTTCGCCGTTTACCGGATTCTGCTGGGGGGATGGCTGCTGATCTGGGGCGCCAGGATTATTGGGGGGTGAGACTTGGGTGGTTATTGCGTGGGCAAAGAACGCGCCAAACTGCGCTCAGAATGACGGCGCATTTGGGGCAACGGCAGCAGGGACGGCGCGCTGAATAGCCGACGGCTCGATGCCGGCGATTTCTACTTCGATGCCGCCGTACTCGGGGTGCTCGTTTTCGCGGATGCGGTAGGCGAGGTCGATCAAGCTGCCTTCGGCAAGGCCGAGGGCGGCGGCGCGGACGGCGAGGTCCCAGCCAACGGCGCGCATGGCGCTGCTGGAGCCGGCTACCGGTCGCGGCGCTGACAATGCCGGCGCGGAGCCTTGATGCGCTGAGCTTTGATGCGCGGAGGGATCGGGTTCTTGCGCGAGCTCGAGGCGGATGTGGCGGTCTTTCATAATGCGGGGGGGGGCGAGCAGGCGGACGCGGCGGGCGACAAACAACGGCTCGGAGTTGCCGTGGCCTAGTGGCTCGAGCTTGCGTAGCCAGCCGGCGAGCACAGGCGTGATGCGGTCGAGGGGCAGTTCGGCGTGGATGCGCAGGAGACGCTCGGGCTCGCGGGCGGCGAGATGCTGTTCGGCGTAATCGCGCAGGCGGCTCTTGAACTCGGGAAGGGATTCGGCGGGCATGGCGAAGCCGACGGCGAAGGCGTGGCCGCCGAAGCGGGTGAAGAGATGGGCGCAACTCTCGATGGCGTTCAATAACTGGAAGCCGTCGACGGAGCGGCCGGACCCGTGTGCGACGCCGTCCTCCAGGGTGACGACGATGGCCGGCTTGGCGGTGCGCTCCACGACGCGCGAGGCGAGGATGCCGATGACGCCGCGGTGCCAACCGTCGCCATCGACGACGAGGAGGCGTGCGGCGGCGAGATCGGCGTCCAGCCCCAGGCGCGTCTCAATCATGGCGAGGGCGGCGGCTTCGGCGTCGCGGCGCTCGCGGTTGAGGCGCTCGAGTTTTGCTGCGAGCTCGGCGGCGCGCATGGAGTCGCGCGTGGAGAAGAGCTCGATGACGTCGGAGGCCACGTCCATGCGGCCGGCGGCGTTGATTCTGGGCGCGAGGCGAAAGGCTACGTCGAAGCCGGTGAGCTGTTTCGATGCGGGATCGAGAGCCGCGGCGGCGAAGAGCGCGCGCAGGCCGGCGCCGGCGGGGCGGCGCAGCTCGCGCAGGCCCAGAGCGGCGATGGCGCGGTTTTCGCCGCAAAGGGGAACGGCGTCGGCGATGGTGGCGATAGCCGCCATTTTGAGAAAACTGGGAAGGGTCTTTTCGCGGGTGCGGACGGGGTCGCGGCGCTCGAGGACGGCCTGGGCGAGCTTGAGCGCGATGGCCGCGCCGCAGAGGGATTTTTCAGGATACGCGCAGCCGGGCTGGTTGGGGTTGAGGATGGCGAGGGCGTGAGGGAGTGCATCGTCGGCTTGCGTGAGGTGATGGTCGGTGACGATGAGATCGAGGCCGATGCGGCGCGCGGTTTCGGCTTCCGCGAAGGCGCGCATTCCGGTGTCGACGGTGACGACGAGCTTGACGCCATCGGCGTGGGCCGCTTCAAGGACGGTCGATTGCAGGCCGTAGCCCTCAAGCAGGCGGTGAGGGACGTGAAAGCGGGCTACGCCGCCGAGCATTTCGATGGTGGTCTTGAGCAGGACGACGGCGGTGGTTCCGTCTACGTCGTAGTCGCCGTAGAGCAGCACCGGCTCGCGATGGACGATGGCGCGCTCGAGGCGCTCGACGGCTGCGGTCATGCCGAGCATGAGAAACGGATCGTGGAGGTGGGCGAGCTCAGGATTGAGAAACGCGAAGGCTTCGGCGGGCTGGGTGACGCCGCGGGCGACGAGCAGCTCGGCGAGCACGTGGGGCAGGCGCGCTTCTCTGGCGAGGGCGGTGGCGGCTTCAGGATGCGGCTCGGCGAGGAGCCAGCGCTGGCGCGGTTGCGGGCGGGGTGCTGGACTGGAAAGTGTGGCGGACGAAAATACGGGAGTGCGAGCAACGACCGGCGGCGTGGGGCCTGGAGTTGATGAATCCATTTGGTGCGGCCACATTCCCTCAGGGGCTAAAGCCCCGATCAATTTTCAGCGGCCAATGTACGGGCTAAAGCCCGTACCCTTCACTCCGTGGCCGGATCACGCGCACTTACTCGTCTTCGTCGTCGCGGTCGCGGACGTCGTCGATCACGATGTCCTGGAAGCTCTCGATGTCTTCGAGCAGGGTCTGGTAGCGCTCGTACCACTCGGTGGTAGTCTCGTGCAGAAAAGCGAGGCCCTGGTAGACGAAGCCGAGCTGGACGTAGCCCAACATGCCGGCGTACTTGCGCAGCCACTTAGCTTCGACCAGCTCGGTGGCTTCCTCGTCGGGGAAGTTCATCTCGCCGGCTTCCTCGATAAGCGAGTCGAGCTCGTCGCGCTCGAGCGTCATTTCGCTGAAGGTGACAAAGGGCGCGCCGACGTGCTTGGCCATCTCCACAAAGTCTTTCCAGGCGTCGGGATTGCTTTTGCCCTCCCAGAGAACGGAGGGAATGTCTTCGGTGACGAAACCGGGGAGACGGCGCAGGCCGTGTCCTTCGATAAAGGCCACCATGTCGTCTTTGAGGGAGAGAAGATTTTCGGTGCTCATAGCCAAGCACTCATTTTCGCAGATGCGGGCGGTTTGCGCAGGCGGCTGTGGAAACTTCTTTTTGGGTGCGCGGAGGCTTTAGTCTGGGAAGGGACTATTTATGGCAGTTTCAGAGGTGCCAGACCCAAGTGTCGCGGCTTCCCACTCATGCGACAGAAAAGAGTCGCATGGATGGGGCACGGAGGTTTGGGTGCAGCGACCATGGAACAGCTAAACGGGATGGAGCACGGAGGTTTGGGTACACAAACCATGGAACAGCCATAGCCATAAAAGGAGACACACAGCTTGCCCTTATTTGAACGCCATGTTTTTGTTTGCCACAACGTCCGCCCGCCCGATGCGCCGCGGCCCTCCTGTACGCGCGATGGAAAGAGCGAGCTGCACGGGCGGCTTTCGCAGTTGGCGAAGGAAGCCGGGCTTGCCGGCCGGGTGCGCGTCAACAAGTCCGGCTGCCTGGACCAGTGCGAGCATGGGCCGACGGTGGTGGTGTACCCGGAGGCTGTGTGGTACGGAAACGTGACGCTCGAGGACGCCGATGCGATTGTGGCGGAGCATCTGGTGGGCGGCCGGCCGGTGGAGCGGCTGCGGATTGCCGGGGAGTGCATCAACGCGAAGAGCTGCCCGCACCGGAGCTGAAGAAAAATCGCCCTCAGACCCCGCCTCTGTACCCCGCTTGTCCGCTCTTCATGCGCCTTCCGCCCATCGGGATCAAAATCCTCTCGAAATTACCTGCGGATCCGACCCTCCTGAATCTGGCTGAATCGGCCGGACACTCACAGCGCTTTGTTCATGTTCCGAAGATGCGACACGGGGTCCGGAAAGCGTTTTCTACGGCCCGCGAAATTGTGCCCGTCACGGGTCACTTCCGGCGATCTCTGCACAAGACCGGACGCCGGGGTCGCAAATCGACGCGATCCCGCGCAGTACGATGCGGCTTCCATTACCTCTGTGTCCACTATTGATTTGTTGACAAACGCTAATCAAACCTATAAAAACAAACTCGGCAATCATTCACACCGAGGATGCGGACCCAAAGCACCGGGCCGTATTTTGACCGCGTTAAGAGTTTACTGGGATCAGCGCATTTCTGAATGTGTCGCGTTCGGCGCTCATTGAAGCGTCGGATGCATTGAATATCTGTGTGCATTTTCTGCGCTCACCGAGTTGAACCCCCCAGCCGTTTTTCGGCAGAGGTATGACACATGCTGCTTGCTTCTTGGTTGTCTCGCCGTATCGTCGCCTTTGGTTCCAACCCGCACCGGCTCCCTAGCCTTCTCCGCCGCGGAGCGTCCGCGTGGTTCTGGGCGCTCGTGGCCGTGTGCCTGCTGGCCGGAGCGGCACAGGCCCGCGCGCAGCACACCCTGATTGTGAACACGCTCGCCGACTCGCTTAACGGCAGCACCAACTGCGTGAACGGGACCTTAATCTGCTCGCTGCGCGACGCCATTACCCAGGCCGACCTGGATTCGGGCGATATCATCGACTTCAGCCCGAGCGTGACCGGTGTCATTACCCTTAGCGCCCTCGGCAGCCTGCCGCAGATCACCGCGCCCGTGACCATCAACGGCCCAACCGGGGGCGCGCCCTCGGAGGTGACCGTAGACGGAGCGAATACCTACCAGGTGTTGACCGTTGGATCGAGCGTGGCCGTAACCATTTCCAATCTGGCTATTCGGAATGGCTATGACACTACGGGCGGCGGCATCGACAACTACGGCAATCTGATCCTGATCGGCGATACCTTATACGACAACGTGGCGGCGTCGGCGACGGGCGTCGGCGGCGGAGTATACAGTGAGGGTGCGACCGCCCAACTTACCGTGATCGACGGCACTTTCTACGGCAACACCGCCGACGTAGGCGGGGCCATTTATAGCCTCCTTGGGAAATTAACAGTAGAGGAAAGCACGATCTACGGCAACAGCGCGTCGACCGGCACGGGTGGGATTGTTAATTTCGGGGGAACGGTATCGGTTGCCAATAGCATCGTCGACTTCAACACTGTCGTGACCACCGTGGGGACTAAATCGTACCAAGACATTAATAACCTGTCGGGAGGCACTTGCAATAACAGTTCCGATGGCACATGCAACACCAGTAGTGCCTACGGAAATGTCCTGGGTATCCTCGGCCCCAGCGCGAGCAAGGAACCAGTTGCACTTCCGATTTCTACGCTGGGCTTCTGGGGCGGAACAACCGAGACCTTGCTCCCGCTACCCAGCAGCTCTGCCATCTGCGGGGGCCTCTCCGCCAGTAAATTCCTCACTGCCACCGGATCCACGCTGGCCTCGACCGACCAGCGCGGTTCTTCGCGCACCACCACCTACACCCCAGCCAACTCATCGGTCACCAGCAGCACCACCTGCGTGGATGCTGGCGCCGTGCAAACGAATTTCTCAATCGCCTGGTCGGTGCAGCCTCCCGCCACCGTGGGTCAAAGCGAAACCATGACGCCCGCGCCCGCCGTGCAGCTGGACGAGAGCGGCGTGCCATGGATCGATCCCGGCGAATCCACCATCGGCGTCGGGATGTCGTTGACGGGCGTTGGCTCGCTGACCAACAGCGCGGCGCAGGTCACCCCTGCCACAGGTGTGGCGACGTTCGGAAATTTAAGCGTTAACGAGGTGGGCGGGCCCGACTATCTGACGGCCATCCTTAAGCTGACTGCCTCGGGAACCACGCCGGCCGTCAAGCTCTACACTCCTCGGAGCGATCCCTTCCAGGTAGTTCCGTCCGTGACCCAGCTTGTCTTCGCTACCCCGCCGGCAACCCCCGTAGTGTTGAACGGCAATGCGGGCACGGTCGTGATCAACGAGGAAGACTCCAACGGGAACGTCGTCACCGGGGCCCTGGATGCCGTCGCGCTAACTGTGACTGGGCCTTCCGGCTCGGGTTATTCGGCGAGCTACACTGCAACGGCCGTGAACGGAGTGGCCACCATCAACCTCTCGGCGGTGCCGTTGACTTTTGTCGGCACCTACACATACACGGCTACCGACGTCAGCTACCCAACCGTCACGTCGGCCGTCGCCACCGAGAAGGTTGGTGAAGCTGCTTCCGGGCTCGTCGGGCCCTCGACCACCCAGACCTTCGCCTACGGCGAGGGCGGGTCGATCCCCATAACCGTAACCGGCCAGACCGGCATTGCGTCGCCCGGCGGAAACATTTCCTACACCATCGGGAGCGGAACTTCGCAAACGGCCGCAATTACCGCGATTACTCCTCCCTCTACCCCTCCCTCGGGCGGCGCCGCGATTACTGTGCCTGCCTCGCTGGCCGCCGGCACCTACACGGTTACGGTGAACTACGGGGGTGACTCGAAATACAACGGAGCCACTGCGGTCAGCTTCACGTTGATCGTCGCGCAGGCCAGCTCCACAATCGGCCATTTGCCGAATGCGACGTTCGCCTACGGCACAGGCGGCACAATCCCGGTTACCGTGACGGGCCAATACTCCGGCGCCGGGATCGCGACGCCCAGCGGCAACATTACCTACAACCTCGGGAATGGAGTTATCTATACCGCTGCGATTACCTCGGGCGACGCCACGCTGACCGTTCCTGCCACGCTGCCGCCGGGGACTTACACGGCCACGGTGAGCTACGCGGGTGACTCGAATTACGACGCAGCCACGGCGGTCAGCTTCAATTTGACAATCGGCTCGGCCACGCTGACGATCTCAGCCAATAACGCCACAAAACCTTATGGCGCTCCCAATCCAACCTTCACGGGTAGTGTGACGGGGGCGGCGGCCAGCGACACATTCTCTGAAACCTTCACGACCGGCGCGACTGCATCGTCTCCCGTGGGCACGTACCCGATCACGCCCTCGGTGACCGGCGCCAACCTCGCCGATTACACGGTAGTGGCGAATAATGGCACGTTGACCGTCGCGCAGGCCAGCTCCACAATCGGCCATTTGTCGAATGCGTCGCTCGCCTACGGCGCAGGCGGCACAATCCCGGTTACCGTGGCGGGCCAATACTCCGGCGCCGGGATCGCGACGCCTGGCGGCAACATTACCTACAACCTCGGGAACGGAGTTATCTATACCGCTGCG
>JBOGLX010000106.1:0-11264 GCA_050745765.1 Occallatibacter sp.
TCCACAATCTGCAGCGCGTCCTTGGCACGATCCATGCGTTCGCTGGCCGGCGTGCCGTTGTAAATCAGCGGAAGCTCAACATTGTGCAGCGCCGTCGCGCGCGGCAGCAGATTGAATGTCTGGAAGACGAACCCGATTTCCTTGTTGCGGATGTAGGCCAGTTCATCATCGTCCAGTTCGCTGACCAGCCTGCCCGCAAGCCAATACTTCCCGCTGGAGGGGGTATCGAGGCAGCCGATGAGATTCATGAGCGTGGATTTGCCGGAGCCGGAAGGGCCCATGATGGCGACGTACTCGTTGTGGCTCATGCAGAGCGAGACGCCGCGCAGGGCCTGCACCTGCTGCTCGGCGCCCATATCGTAGGTGCGCCAGAGGTCTTCGACGCGGATTACGTCGTTGGAGCAGACCGTTGCGGCTTCCACCGCCTCTTCGATGCCGATGCCGTTCAGAGCCATCTTGTTCCTATCCGTATCTTATGCCGATATCTTGCGAGTTGAGCGGGAGCTGCCTTTGCGAATGCCGCCCGCCTCAGGAGCCCCCGCTGGCCCCGCTGGCCGCCAAGGTGAACTGCGCGGCGGTATCGCGCTTGAGCAGAGCGCCGTCTTTGAGGTCGCGGAGGGTTCTGTAAGGGCCGGTGACGACCTCTTCGCCGGGGGTGAGGCCGGAAAGAACCTCGATGTTGGTGGCGCCGGTGATTCCCGTCTTGACGGGGGCGAATTTTGCATGCAGGCGGCCGTGCGAATCCTTGTCGACCACGAAGACGCCCTGCACCGCCTGAGATTTGGCGCTGGAGACGGTGGCGGCCTGCACGCCGCCCTTGTTTTTCGAATTGTCCAGCGCCGGGTTGTAAAGGGTGAGCGCCTGGATGGGCAGCGCAATCACATTCGATTTGTGCGCGGTGGTGATCTTGGCCTCGCAGGACAGTCCGGGGCGCAGCTCGTCGGAGGGGTGGTCAAGCGTGATGACGACCTTGAAGTCCTTGGCCTCCTCGGTTCCGGTGGTGGACTGCGAGGTGGCGACGCCGGTGGAGCGCAGCAGCGCCTGGTCGCCGACCAGGGTGACGTGGCCCTTAAAGGAGCGATTGGGCAGAGCGTCGACGGTCACTTCGGCAGGCTGGCCGAGCGCGACGTTGACGATGTCGTCCTCGTCCACTTTCACCTCGGCCGTAACCACGCTCATATCGGCCAGAGTCATCAGCGTGGAGCCTTCCGTGTTCTGGATGCCTGGAACGACGGTTTCGCCTACGCGGATGGGCTCGTTGGTCACCACGCCGTTAAAAGGAGCCACGGCGATGGTGCGGCTGAGCAGGTCCTGGTCGGAGCGCAGGTTGGCTACCTGGGTCTGGTATTGCGCGCGGGCCTGGTCGGTCTGTGCCTTGGCCTGGTTCACTTGGGCCACCGCCTGCGCCACAGACGCCACGTCCAGGTCGTAGTCGGCCCTGTCGGTGTCGTAGTCCTGCTTGGCCATGATGCCGGCCTTGTAGAGGGCCTGGGCGCGCTGCCAGTTGAGGTCCTTGTCCTCGAGATCGGCCTTGGCATGCTCCAGGTTGGCCTCCTGGGTCCTTTCAGCCGCGATGTAGGAGGCAATGTTGGTGCGCGCCGCCGTGATCGCAGCCTGCTGGCCGCTGACCGCGGCTTCCTGCTGGATGTTTTCGATCTCGGCAACCACTTCGCCCTTCTTCACTTTGTCGCCTTCTTTGACGTAGAAGTGGGTGATGCGGCCCATGACCATGGCGCCGACATTCTCATAGGCCTGCGGTTTGATCTGTCCTGTGCCGTTGACGACTGAGGAAAGGTCCTGGCGCACGATCTTGCCGGTGAAGACCTTGGTGTAACCCGATTGCTGCTTGATGACCATGGCTGTGACGAGGCCCGCGGCCACGATCACGCCAAGAACAGTCAGGAGGATTTTTTTCATGAAAGTTGTTGCTCCGAGTTTATCCCAAAGCGTTGTACGTAACCGCCTGCGGGGCGGTTCCCACGATTACCGGACGCGAGACAAGACGATTCGCGTCCGGCGAAAACCTGTAGTGAAACTTCGGGACAAATTTTGAATTGGTCCAATTCGTCTTCGTCACAAGCCTGGGGTTTCTATTGGACGGCCCGCCGGCCGGCAAGGTGATCGAATTAGACCCTGTGTAGACAATTTTACCGCGATTGGGCCGGTGAGCCGGTTACCTTGAGGGCGCCGCTCCGTCCAAACCAGAAGGCCATAGCATACGGAATCTTGCCCAGCCCTTCCGGGACCCGTAAAATAAGGGATCGCAGGAGATTTGGTGGTATGAGGCTTTTCAATCGTAGATTATTCGTTGCCGCGGTGGGCTGCGGCCTGTTGGCGGCGCCGGCAATTGCGCATCCCCGGCGCCAGGATCAGGACAAAAAAGGGCAGTCGTCGAGCGGCGCGCAGACCGCCGGCCAGAGCCAGGACGCCAATCCGCTCGATCGCCCGCTCTCGAACAAGGAGCGCTACAGGCAGCAGAAAGAGCTGCGCCAGGAGTTGAAAGGCCCGTACAAGGTCTGGCTGAACCAGGACGTGGTTTATATCATCACCGACCAGGAGCGGAAAGCTTTCCTGAGCCTGGGCAACGACGAGGAGCGGGACGCGTTCATCCAGGCGTTCTGGCGGCGGCGGAATCCCGATCCCGACTCTCCCGAAAATACGGCGCGCGAGGAGCACTACGAGCGCATCGCCTATGCCGACGAACACTTCGCCGCCGGCGAACCGGGTTGGAAGACCGACCGCGGGCGTATCTACATTGAGTGGGGCAAGCCGGACTCGATCGATTCGCACCCTTCGGGCGGCCTCTACGATCGGCCCACGGACGAGGGCGGCGGAACCACCACAACCTTTCCCTTCGAGGTCTGGCACTACCGCTATCTGCCGGGAATCGGCGAGAACGTGAACCTGGAGTTTGTGGACTCCTGCCAGTGCGGCGACTACCACTACACGCTCGATCCCAGCGAGAAGGATGCGCTTCTCCACGTTCCCGGCGCCGGCCTCACCGACTGGGAAGAGCAGAACAAAAAAGGGAAGGAAGACCGCTTCAAGTGCGCCGGCGTCGGCTTTTGCGGCGGCGGTCCGATGGGCGACGAGGCCCAGGGCAAGGAGTTCGACCGCATCGAACAGGCCGCCAAGCTGTTTGCGCCTCCGCCGGAGGAGTTCAAGGATCTTGATGCCTTTGCTACCGAGCACAAACTGCTGCCGGGACCGGTGCTTCCTTTCGACGTACGCACCGACTTTGTGAAGGTGACCGACGGCATGGATATGGTGCCGATCACCCTGCAATTCCACGAGCGCGACATCACGTTTGTCACCAAGGACGGCGTCTCGACAGGCGTGCTGAACATCCTGGGCAAGTTCACCACGCTGACCGACAGGACCGTGCAGACGTTCGAGGACCAGGTGCAGGTGCAACAGCCCTCCGAACTGCTCGCCAACGAGATCAAGCGCGACTATATTTACCAGAAGGTCATTCCGCTGCCGCCCGGTCTTTATCGCCTGGACGTTATCGTGAAGGACGTGAACAACCCCGACCACATCGGGATTTACGGCCGCGGCATGGAGGTGCCGGCCTTCCCCGACGAAAAGCTGGGAACGTCGTCGCTGATCCTGGCCGACAAGATGTACCAGGTGCCGTCTTCGGACATCGGCGAGGGCAGCTTTGTGATCGGGAACATGTTCGTGCGCCCCAGGGTGAGCGATGGTTTTGCCAAGCCGGTCAGCTTCAAGCGCGATCAGGACCTGAGCTTCTGGATGCAGGTCTACAACCTGGGAATCGACCAGGCCACAAGGAGCAATTCGGCGACCGTTACGTACGAAATTACGGACGCCGCCAATGGCGAAGTAATTCTGGAGCAAAAGGTGCCGTCGAAGGACCTGGGGGCGCACAGCGACGAGTTGACTGTGGATAAAACATTGCCCATTGCAGGTCTGGCGCCAGGAAAATACAAGGTGACAATCAAGGTGAACGACGAAATCTCAAAACAAGAGATTGCGCAATCGGCGCCTTTTGTCGTGGAATGAGATTAATCGCGCGCGTAAGGCGACCGAACCTGAGATTTGGGAGATTGCGCGGGTGCTGTTTTTTGAACTTGGCAGGACTTGAAGCCAGAGACGCCGCCGGACGCAGTTTACGGTGCTGATGAAGCCAAGCGTTCATCTCGCGTGTTTCGCCATGCTCATGGCCGTGGGCGCGGCTCCTGTCTACGGAGCGGCGAGGTCCTCGGTTTCAGGATCGGTGCGCAACTCGGCCGGCGTGCCGCAGATTGGCGCCGTGGTGCAACTGCTGCGGCCCGACCTGAGCGTGGTGGCCAGCGTTTATACCAACGAGGACGGCCGCTTCGCGTTCCCGGCCGTAACGCCGGGCCGGTATGCGCTGAAGGCCATGGCCACCTACTTCCTGCCTTCCCTGCGCGAGAACGTCCGCGTCCGCGGCGGCGCCATTGTAAACCTGACTCTGAACACGCTCTACGAGGCCATCCAGTGGCTGCCCTCGCAGCCGCGCGCGCGTAACGCCCAAAAGGACGACTGGGCGTGGACTCTGCGCTCGGCCGCCAATCGACCGCTGCTGCGCTGGCTTGAGGATGGGCCGCTGGTGGTGGTGAACGACGGCTCGGGAAGCGCGCCCAAGCTGAAGGCGCGCCTGATGGCGACGGGCCAGGCCGGAACCTTCGGTGAAGACGGCCAGCGCATCTCGGCCGCTCTGGAGGACACGCCCTCGGGTAGCCGCGAATTGCTGGCGCGCGTCGATTTTGCTCCCGGCAGCGATGCGGGAATGGAATCGATGCTCGGATTCCGCCAGGATCTGGGCTTTGCCGGCTCGGTGCAGTCGGTGGCCGCCGTGGCTGTCCATCCTGAAGTGGGCACGGGGGCGCAAGGCGGCCCTCAAAGCGGTTTTGACGAGGCCGCTGTCCGCTCTTCGGAGACCATGCGCTTGGGCCCCGCAATCGAAGCGGAGGTGGGGACGACCGAAGTGGTCGCGCATCTTTCCGGCAGCTCATCCGGCGCCATGACCGCGGCGCTGCCCTATGCCGGCGTGGACTGGCGCCAGGGGTACTCCACGGTGGGCTATCGAATCGCCACGTTGGTGCCGGGTCCGCAGGCGGCCGATGAGTCGCAGCCCGGAGCCTGGCTGCCCCAGTTCTCGGCGCGCAACGGCAGCCTGGCCATGGAGCGGGGCACTCATCAGGAGATCGGCTGGGAGCGCCGCACCGAGATCTCCGGCATGTCCGTCGTGGTCTACACCGACCGTATCGAGAATCCGGTGATGGAGGCCGCGTACAATTTTGCGGCGGGCAGCAAGACCGCGGCGCAAATTGAGCAAGCGGCTCTGACGGATCGTGCCGCCGGCCTTTTGAATGCCGCCGGCCCGGACATCTCCGGCGCTGGAGTCCAGGCGGCCGTGGAACGCCGTTTGCCGGGCGGCAGCGATCTCCGCCTCAGCTACGCCAATGGCGATGCGCTGGTGATGCCGGCCATGCCGAAGCCGGTCAAGTTTGCCGAGCTCGTTGCCGCCGCGCATCCGCGTCGCGCGGAGATGTACACGCTCTCGATTTCCGGCACCCTCGACGGCACCAAGACCCGCTGGCGCGCCAGCTATCGCTGGCAGCCGGATTCCACCATCACGGCCGTCGCGCCTTACGCCGCGGATGGCGATGGGCCCTATCTGAATGTCTATGTGCGCCAGCCCATCCGCCTGCGCAGCGAGGGATCGGGCGGCTTCGAGGCATTGGTTGACGTGAGCAATCTGCTCGCCGAAGGCTACCGGCCCTATCTGATGAGCGACGGCTCGGTGCTGCTCTTTGCCGAAGGCCAGCGCTGCGTGCGCGGCGGCGTCGCCTTTACCTTCTGATTCCCGCTCCATCCCCTTGATCGCTCCCGCATAGTCGCAAACCCGCAAACCCGCGTCCACCTGCCCCTTTCCGCGAACTCGCGAACTTGCATGACCGCGAAGCGGGCCGTTGGCCGCTCGAAAAGCAATGCCCGCTTCGTCCGAGAAACTCCCCTGAGTATTCATGGACCTTCGGTTCACTGAAGGAGATGGAAAATCCGCTCAATGAGCAGATTTTGGAGCGTGCCGAAGGGTCGTCCCCTGACACGTTTGCCAGTTCCGAGGTGCTTTTCCGCAGGCTCCGCAGCCGTGCGCGGATAGAAGACCTCGCTCCAATCCAATCTGTCGGAGATCTGAAGGCGCCGCGCCCTGGCACGAAGCCGCTTGCTCGTACCTCGACCGCGTAGTTCTGTGGCCTCCAAGGTCTCAAAAGCGAGACCTGGGGCGCCCAGATTCATTTGGTCCGTTACGAAATCGCGAAGGCACGGTACTGGAAGACTCTGCGCAACAAATCGGCGCGCGGATTGAAGGAAGTGCTATGTCCGCCGATATTCCACGAAGATGTTATTGATTGCGCTTCATCATGCGCAGTGACGTTAGTTGTCCACGCAGGGTTACCAACCGGGCAAGTGCGTTCCCGGAACAAGCTGTCTGCAGACGCCGTGTGCTTTATGACGACTTATCCAGAAAGACCGGGCGCGATGTCGCGGCTCTTCCGCGTGCCGGTGCTGTGCCTGGCCGCTTTGCTTTTTTTTGAACTGATCAGCCTTTACCTGAACTGGCAGAATCAGGCCATTCTGGGCGCCGCGGCGAATGTGCTGGGCATGGCGGCGAACCGGGTTTCAAAGAGCGGAGTCAAAGGGCACGTAGCCACGCTGGGGCTGATGCTGGTTTCGACCACGGCGACGTTTCGCTATGCGTGATGGCGCGTTCGGACGATGGCGGAGTTTTTTCCCGACCAGTCGCACCGCCGCGCTGCGGATTGTGTTTGCGGTGCCGGGGATTGAGGAGCAGGAGCTGTTGGCGCGGGCGCTCTACTCGAGGGCGGATGCGTGGATCGGCGCGGAGGAATCGAAGGAGGTAGACCGGCCGCTGGTGAGCCTGGGACGGGTAATTGTTCTGTCGGGGCACGGGCTTTTGCAGACTTTTCGGAGCCTGCTTCCGGACAAGGGCGCGGCAGAGGCGGCGGCGGTTCCGGCGCAGACGACGGCGGCGTTGATTCTGGTGGCCTGCGCATTGGGATTGTGCGGACGGGCGGGCGCGCTGGGAAGACCGCAAGCCGCGGGCGCGCAGGCAGCGGCGGCGCGGCAAACTTCAGGCACGGCCGCAGGAGGGCCGGCCGCGGCGAGACAAGCCAGGGCCGGAGCCGGGGCCGGAGCCAGGGCCGAGACGAATGCGGGTGGGCCGTCGAGCGTGAACGGCACGGCGGCACAAACCTTCGCATTCACCGATCTGAACCAGCAGAATGCGATCGAGATGCATGGTCCGCATTCATATTACTCGCTGCACTTCACGATTTCTCACGAGCTGGTGCCGCGGCAGGCGGTTCTAAAGCTGAGCTACTGGATCGATCCGTCGCTCGACCCGCACTCGACGTCGCTTGGGGTGAGCTTGAACGGGCTGGCGGTGACGACGATTGGCCAGGGTGCGGGGAAGAACGGGCTGGCGTTCGCGGAGATTGCGATACCGGAAGTGCTGCTGGTGCGCAGCAACACGCTTACGTTCGAATTTACCGGGAGCGCCGCGATGCAAAGCGAGGCAGAGTCGCGGGCGCGGGTGCTTTGCCGGATTTTTCCTCGCTCGACGCTGGCGGTGAGCGGGGACCGGCTGCGGCTGGGGGACGATTTGAGCCGGCTGCCGCTGCCGATCTTCGACAGCGAGCTGGAGACGGAGACGACCATCCCGTTTGTATTTCTATCGGCGCCGAGCCGGAAGGCGCTTGAGGCCGGCGGGATTGTGGCTTCGTGGCTGGGGTTGAACGCCGGCGCGCGGCCGCCGCTGTTCGCGGCTTCGGTGGGCGGCGTTCCGGCGGGCAACCCGGTGGTGATTGCGAGCGACCGGTCGCGGTTGCCGGCGGCGCTGGAGATTCCGGCGGGCGACGGGCCGGTGGTGGCGCTGCGGCCCAATCCCTCCGATCCTTTTGGGAGCGTGCTGGTGGTGGCGGGCGCCGGCGACGCCGAGTTGCTAAGCGCGGCGCAGGCGCTGGCGCTCACCGGCAGGGCCCGAGCGGCCAATCGCGCGGCTGCGCGGGTGCTGACCGGCGACACGGCCGAGCTCGCCCCGGTGGCGCTGCCGCCGGCGCGCGCCAAGGACGATGCGCCGCTGTGGATGCAGGCGGGGAAGACAAATCCGTTGGCGAACTGCCAGGGCGCGACGGCGCTGGAAACGTTCGGGGGGACAGATGGGGCAACAGATGGTTTAGGGCCGGCGCGAGTTTCCTTTCGCGTTCCGCCGGATTTGTTTTACGGCGAGGAGCAGAATCTGAACCTGGTGGTGAACTACCGCTACGATGCGCGGCAGGCGGCAACGGGCTCGACGCTGCGTACGCTGGTGAACGGCAACCTGGTACACGAGACGCCGCTGCCGCCGGGCGCGGGCGAGGAGAACGGGCAGCGGACAATTCCGACGCCGGTGGCCGACCTGAGGCCCTTTGGGAACACGGTTCAGTTCAACTTCGATTTTGCAGCGGCGAACCGCGACCCGGCGCAAGACTCGCAGCTCTCCGGCGCGGTGCTGTGCGGTTCGAAGCTCGACCTGCGCGGGCTGGGGCTGTGGACGCGGATGCCGAACCTGGAGTTGTTTGCCAACGCGGGGTTTCCCTTTACGCAGCGGGCGGACCTGGCGCAGACAACCGTGGTTCTGCCCTCCGTTCCCAGGGACGGCGAGATCGCGCTTTATCTTCAGCTCATGAGCCACTTCGGCGAGGAGACGGGCTATCCGGGGCTTCGCGTGACGGTGGCGGACCCGGACACGGCGATCGCCCAGGGACGCGACTATCTGATTCTGGGCGCAGTCGGAAACCAGCCGGCGTTTGGCGCGCTCGAGGCGTCGCTTCCGGTGACGATCGATGCGAACGGCATTCACGTGAAGGCGCAGCAGGGGATTGGCGCGCAGGCTGCAATGCTCAAGGACGCGGCGTGGCGATGGGGCGAGACGCTGATAGGCAATGCGCAGGCGGCTGCGGCCGCACCGGAGTGGGGCGGCGCGCCGGAGGCTCTGATCGAGGAGATCCAATCGCCGGCATCGCCGGACCGCTCGATTGTAGTGGTGGCCCTGAAGCAAAACGACGCGGAGGCGACGTTTGCAAGCGCGCTAGCGGCCGGTTCGCAGTCCAAGGACATGAGCGGGCCGGTGAGCCTGCTGCGCAGGGGACGTTTCGATTCGTATGCGGTTTACGGCCGGTCCTATCACGTGGGAGCGATCTCGTGGTACGAGACCGTGCGCATTTATCTGGCTCAGTACTTTCTGCTGCTGCTGGCGGCGGCGACGGCGTTCAGCTTTCTGCTGGCCTACTACGCGTATGAATGGATGGCGTGGCATGCGGCCGAGCGGGTGGATTTGGCGAGGCTGGCGCGGGAGGACGATTGAGCGGGGCCAGCCGATAAAGATTGCAGTGAGTTTTTACTGCAAATGCAGTGAAATTCTACCGCAAATATGCCTACCTTCCGGAGCCGGTGCGCCGTTCGGCTTCCATCAGATTAGTCAGAATATCGTTAATGCGGGTGAGATGACCCTGGCCCTTGGCGCGCAGCCAATCGAGCACCCGGGGATCGAGACGGACGCTTACCGCAACCTTGCGCCTGGCCGCGCGCAGGCGGACAAGATGCGATAACTGCTCTTCTGTCAGTCGGGGAATGTCGGAGAAATCGATTTCCGCCTCATCTCCGATAGCCTGCGCAGCGGCGGCTTTGCGGAGTGCCTGCCGCTCGGCTTCAGTCCACTTCCTGTTCCTGATATCTTCGGATCTCATTCTTTTCAGCGCTGCGCGCGGAGACGATGCGGATGATTTCTTCACCATAGCGGTCCTCCCGATACGCATGTACGACCAACAGCACGGCGGCAATTCCGGGTTCGATGGGGACGGTTCCAATCGCGTGCCACCTCTCCTCCCCGGTTTCGTCCACCCGGTCCAGGCCTACAATGCGGTCTTCATCCTCAAAGACCATCGCTGCGAGCTCGAATGAGATTCCGCCGTGCTTGCGCTGGTTTTCGCGGTTCTTTTGTTCATCCCATTCGAATCGCACAGCGTATATACATACTGTACCACAGAGAAATGTCCGGCGGATGCCTCAGACTTCCGCGCGCGGCAGATTCAGCCGGCAGCGGTCGCTTGCTTTCGACGTGGCGCCTGTCTGCAGCGGGGCAATTCCGGGATGTACGATGGGCGCATAGGGCTTTTACGCGTTCATAGGAGGGCGACGTGGCTGGGTTGTGCAAGAGGATTCTTTTTGGCGCGGTGCTGGCGGGGTTTGCGGGCGGAGCAGCGTTTGCGCAGTTGCCGATGCCGGGCGCGCAGGAGCCGGCGGCGCCCAATCCGCTGACCGATGCGACCGCTTCGCCGGGAACAGCTCTGCTTTACAAGCTCGAAGCGGAATTCGCGAAGGATACGGCGGCGCGGGGGGGGGCGGGGTTCGCGTCCTGGTTCGCGCCCGACGCGGTGGAACTGGGCAATGGCCAGGCGCCGGTGGTGGGCAAGGTGGCCATTGCCAAAAACGCCAACTGGACAGCGAAGAATTATCAGTTGACGTGGACCCCGACCGGCGCGTGGATGGGGCCCTCCGGCGAGAGCGGCTACACCTGGGGCCATTACGAGGGCGAAAGCAAGGACGCGAGCGGGACTCCCGTGACAACCAGCGGCCGGTACATCACCGTGTGGGGCAAACAGCCGGACGGAAGCTGGAAGGTCGAAATGGACGCGAGCGCCAACGAGCCGGCCGAGGCCGGGGCTTGCTGCAGGCTGCCGGGACATTGAGGATATTCGCCGAATTGGTGTGGCATGGCGGGATTCAAAAACCGCCCGAAGGCCGCGCCGTCCCTTACGGGACTGGAGACATTCGGGGATCGGCCACCCCACGCTGAAGCGCGGGGCTAACAAACGTTGCGCCTACGGCGCGGTAATCCCGGCAGCTTCGAAAATCACCCTGTTTTCATCCCTTTGGGTGGGCCGCAGGCCCATGGGGGACACGGTCGAAAACCAACAACCGTTCGCAGCGTCCCTCCGGGGCGCATGGTTCTATTTGCTTCCATACCCAGGACTGCGTCCGCTGCGGCGGACTTGTCCTGGGCTCTTCTCGTGTTCCCCCTCCGGGGGCGGCTTGAAAACACGCAACCCATTGCTCAACAGCATCTTGCAGTGAGAATTTCCAACTTCGCCGAAGTTGGAGCCTACGCTTGCCACTTGACCAGCTTTGGCCCCCGAGATCAGCAAAATTGA